>SABI01000191.1 GCA_009929055.1 Spirochaetia bacterium
GATTCATACAAATATTCTTTGATAATATTCTTTAAAGAAGGGGAATATAGGGGTGAAGAATCTACGAGGTAATCAGCTACCACTTTATGAATTAAGGCATCTTCTACTACCTCTTCTAAGAGAGTAGTGAGGTAATAGACCATAGCCCCTCTATCTCTCAAGGTGGAGGCAAACTTATCATGTTCTGTCTGCATACTTTCAAGAAAAGGAATGTCTTCAAATAGCATTGACTCTAGAAATTGAGGGGTTAAAGACTCAAGTTCACTTCCAGGACGATGAAGTAACACAGATCGTAACTTTCCTACCTCAGTTTCTATGTGTATTGATGGGTGCATGCAATTAATCCTTCTCATTAGAGAGAATGTATCTTCTAATGATTTCAATTCAGCATATAGCACAATAGAAAAGGGAGCAAGAAAAAACTCATTCATCTAAATTAGGTTTTCCCCATGTATTTTTCTCAAAATATATATCTTGTTTATAATGGTTTTTATGATAACCATTCCCTTAGTAGCTACTGATATCTTTGATACTGGTTGGGAATTTCACTTAGTAGATTCAAACTTCTTCTATCCAAACTATATTGCCGACCCTTTCTCACCTCGGTTTTCAGCTGATGCAAGAACCTTGAGCATCAATGAAATAGCCCTTGACTCAGATGAAAGACTCGACATAACAGCGGGGACTCGATTCTCTCTCTTTTCATTTAGAAAGTCTGATAATCCAGATATTGGGGTTCAATTAGACCTCTGGTTAACCATCCCGATGTTTATGGAAGGTGGGAGTAATGATTTCCTTGGGATGGATGGAATATACTCTCTCGGATTAGTAATTTCTCCAACAGATTGGATTACCGCGCGCCTCTCACGACACCACATCTGTACTCACGCAGGAGATGAAATTGATACCACTGCAGATGGTGATGTTTCAATAGATTATGACCCAACACCAAACTTCAACTCATCAATATATGTGAGAGATGACTTCGGGGTATCACTTGCTATTAAGCCTCTAAATATTTTAAACATCCCTTGGATGGATGATATGTTGTTGCTTTATGGAGATTACTATTTCTTTTGGCCAGGTGAAGACCCCTTAGGGAGCAGGCAAATAAAACCGGCAAGAGATGCTTACTCTTGGTATACAGTTGGTGCAGAGATTAAAACGCCAGAGCTTTATGGTGCAAGGTTATTCTCTGCTGCCCATATAAGCTATTGGGAAGAGCTAAATTGGATGCCTAGCTATGCTTTTGATTTTGGCCTAGAAATAAAGGGAGCAGTCAAAGGGCTGACACTCAGAGTCGCTTATAATCTATATGATGGTAGATCAATCATAAATAACTTCTATAACAGAAGAGAAAGATTTTCTGGGATTTCTATCAGTATAGATAGGTAGTATATAATTAAGTAATGGACACCCTCAAAATCAAATAAAGGGTGTCCAAAAGATTTAAATAACTCTTCTCGATTATTTAAGAACAACGTTCATTGATTGGCGCTTAGTGTGCATGCTAGTAAAATCATCACTGTTATCTTTGCCATACGCTAAAAGAACCTTATAAGTATCCCCTTGGACAAATTTCTTATCGTAGATATCCTTAGAGTCAAGAGGTAGGGCGAAGACGATTGTAGTCTTACCATCCATTTCAGTTCCACTTATTGCAACAACGTTATCAGTTCCACCTAAAGATTCATCAGATGCATGAGAAGTGTTACTTGTTCCATAGCTGTCTTGTAGGTATAAAGAGCCTTCTTTTACATAACCTAGAACATAATCGGCATCTTTCATCCTAGAACTTGGATTAAACCCAATTCCCACCCAACCTGTGGTAGGTGCGGTTACCGTAAATTCTATTTTGTTGTCTTTAAACTCGTAATCAAAAGCCCAATTCTCTCCTACACTTATTCCTTCTTGTTTAGTAGAAACTGTAGAGTTATCTTCTTTGTCTCCTGATGCAAAGATCATGGTTGGAAGTAGCAACAGAGCTAAGATTAAAACATAAGTATGTATTTTAGACATATAATATCCTCCTAAAAGTAATTCGTATTAGTGACGAAGATGTAAGATATTACTCAACACATCCTCTTCGTTTAGTACCAATATACTAATAAAAACATAATGAGGGAAATAAGAGGATTTTTAGAGATTATATGCCAAAAAGTGACTTAAAAGTTGAGATGTCTATTTCTTGCAGCAACATCCCAAGAGCCAACAATTTCACCTTTCTCTGCTACTAATACCGATGGATAAAGAGCTGTTGTTGGGCAGATATGAGAGGGAATTACATGAAAGATGGAACCAATGGGGGGAATTGGGTAACTTTCATCTCGAGAGAATACCCAGTGCTCCTCGCTATGAATTATAGGTGTCGCGTCTTCTATTCCAATAATTAATCCTCTAAGTCCTGCTCTGTCTGTTGCAATTCCCTTATGGCCTAAATCGAGGGTAAAAAGATGAGGTGCAGGGTGACTGATGACCCTAGTAAGTATAGTCGCTCCAGGGACAAAGGGGAGGTCTGGAACTTTCTCACTATAACCATAATCATATGCAAAAGCTGTTCCAGGGGATAAGAATACCCCAGGAGTTAAGGCATGAGAAGGAAATGATGGCGTACCTCCCATAATAAAGATAGGTGAAAAATCTTCTACTTCTGCACTAATAGACTCAGCTATTGAAAACATGATTGATGTTTGCTTATGAGCTTTCTCTGTTCTTTCTTTAAAATCATAGTCGTGATGATGGCCGTCATAACAGTGAAAGCCCATTATCTCTACTCCCTTCAATTTCATTCCTTTTAATACCAACTCTTTAATTTCTTGACCTAAATGGATTCCCGTTCGGTTCATTCCAAAGTTGACATCGATGAGAAGGGGGATAGAGATTCCTTGTTCATGTGCCTGAGAGGCAAGAAGACTCATTTGTTCACCATTGTCACTAATAGCCCAAAACTTTGTATGCTCAAATGCTTTTTGCAGTCGAATAAAGCGGTTAATATTAGGTCCTATGATTGGATAAGCCAAGAGTGCATGCTTAGCACCAACTCTTGCTAGTAGCTCTGCTTCAGCAATAGTAGAGCACTTAAAACGCTCTATTCCCAAATCCATCTGCATAGTAATCATTTCTCTCATTTTATGAGTTTTTATATGTGGCCAGAGTCTTTTGGCCTCTTTTGCAATCTCTATTACTTTTTTTGTGTTCTCTAAAATAATATCACGATGATAGATCAAAGCTGGAGTCTCGATAGCTTGCGTGTTGTTAATTGTATAGAGGTTTTCGTATTTCATGTTTTATCCCTTTAATAAAAATTCTATTGATAGCAGAAACTTTGTGATAAGAGTCAACCACATACTGCACATACTAACAGAAGATGGTATTGTTTACTTGAATCTACTATGAGTGTATACAATTAGCAAGATGACTTTGTTTAAAATTATAGAGAGTGTATGGGAAGAAATAAGTAGGTACCACTATGTCACTTTTTCTAGAGGAGTTAAGAGATGAAAATTGGAATTATTATTGAAACAAAAGAGTATGAGAAAGCATGGAACGCTATGAGATTTGCTGTAACTGCCAAGAAAGATGGTAATGAAGTAAAAGTCTTTCTCATGGGAGAGGCTGTTGAAATTGAAACTCTTACTCACGAGAAGTTCAATGTGAGTGAACAAGTAGCCCTCTTTCATGAAATAGGGGGAGAAGTTCTTGCTTGTGGAAGTTGTTTGAAGTCAAGAAAGATGGGTTCAACAGATGTATGTCCAATGAGCACCATGGTAGATTGCCTAGAGATGGTTAAATGGGCAGATAAGACAGTTACCTTCTAAAAGAGGAGATAGAGATCCTACTTCTAACATATTTGTTTCTCTATTATCAAATAAACTTAATATTATTCTCTATATTTACTCTACATTTACATAAAAAAAGAACCTAATATAAAAATAAATTGAATTATAAAATACACCTTACTAATTATTTGTAGAGTAATTATTTCACAATTAGAGGAATGCTCATTAATGTGTGAAGTTATTCCACCCTCTTGAAATTCGCTCATTCCCTGTTTATGCATACAAGGTGTAATTATCAACAATTTGAGTAAATAGATATATTTTTAACAAGAAACTACTTTTTTCTCTTGATAAGGAAAGGAATATTTTTTAATGAAAATAGGAAAGTTCCAACATGTTTCATTCATAAAAATGTAACATCATGCAAATTATGCCATCAAACATACCAATTATGCCATGCCGCTTGTACGATAGAATCCTCTAGGATATATGTAGAATTGTAATAGGGGATACTACTACATAATCTACCCTCAAAACCTATTACATTAAATTTTAACAAAACGTTGATACATACCAGAAATTGTATGTATCAATGTTGTTCAATAGATACGAGAACTTCCACAGGGGGATTCCATGCATAATAATGTTCGACTCAAGATGATAAGCATTGCTATCATCTTACTTTTTCTCTCTACACCTATAAGTGCTCGTATAAATGAATCTACTGTTAGTATTGAACCCAGTAAAAAATCGTATACAACCATTCGTTATCAAGTAGGAGAGAACCTAAGTAGTTCTTGGAATATCGTCACAGATATTACAGATCTAGTAATAATCACTATCCAAGATAAAAACTCAATTTTATTTGTTCAAGAATCCAAAGATGGAGAAAAGTGGACTCACATTACCCCATACATATATGACCAAAAGTCCTCTTCTTGGGAAGCACAGAAGAAGATTCCTTATACTCCACCAGTTGAAATTGTTGAGCCAATAGTCGTAGTAGAAGAAGTAGTTGAACCAATAGTTCCTAGTGAAGAAATTGTAGAACCTAAGCTAGATATCGTTAAGGAAGAACCTCTTGTAGAATTAGTTGTTGCATCAAGCAAGAATGAAGTAATCGTTGAACCTGAAGCTTCTAGTGAAGAACAAGTAGAAACCATGATTCCTGCTGAAAAGGGTATTTCCTATTTCACCATTGAACCTAG
>SABI01000008.1 GCA_009929055.1 Spirochaetia bacterium
GAATCTTTATTCGATAGAGCTTGGTATGATAGAACAAAGATCTCTGATGAACTAATTAATCATTATCTAGAGCCTCTAAAAGTAGAGAACTGGGATAGAGCCCTCTATGCCTATACTAAGGCATCGGTGAATCCTAAGATTACTAAGAGATTGAAAGAGATAGATATTCCTGTTCTTATTATTCATGGTGAAGAAGATGCAGTAGTTCCCCTTAAAGAGAGTATAAAGCTCAATAAAGAGATTTCTTCATCAGTTCTTGAAGTGATTAACTCCTGTGGACATGCTCCTCAGGAAGAGTGCTCACAAGAAGTTATAGAGATTATTCTCCGTTTCCTTTCTTCTATAGGGTATGAGTAGAAGAAGTGGGACTAAAGCTTTTGTGATGAAAAGCTTCTCTTTTTAAACAGAGAATGTAAATAAAGTTAATAATGAAGTTGTCGATACTCAAAATATTCACTATTTTTACTAGTGAATAATCAAAACATATGCTTTTGGAGGAACTCATGGAGCAAAAGAAATTTAAAACTGAGGTGTCTGAATTACTACATCTCATCATCCACTCTCTCTACTCACACAAAGAGATATTTTTAAGAGAACTTATTAGTAATGCATCAGATGCATTAGACAAGTTGAAATACCAGACACTTACAAACCCCGATTTTAAAGAAATTGTTTTTAATCCCCACATTGACCTCACTTTCGATAGTGAATCAAAAGTAAAAACACTTACTATTAAGGATACTGGAATTGGAATGGGCCATGATGATCTAGCAGATGATCTTGGTACCATTGCCCGCTCTGGAACAAAGAGTTTCTTAAAAAATTTAACTGATGAACAAAAGAAAGACTCAAACCTCATTGGACAATTTGGTGTAGGTTTTTACAGTAGTTTTATGGTTGCGACTAAAGTAGAAGTAGTGAGTAAGAAAGCTGGCAGTAATGAAGCTTGGAAATGGTCTTCAACAGGAAAAGGGACTTTCTCCTTAGAGAAAGTAGAAAGTGATAATTTTGGAACAACAATTACCCTCTACCTTAATGAAGAAGGGGAAGAGTATGCTAACAGATGGTCACTCGATAAATTAATTAAACGCTACTCGGACCATATTGCCTATCCAATTTTCTTATCTTATGACCAAGATGAGTATGATGATAAAGGAAAGAAGAAAGGAAGCGAGCATAAGAGAGAACAAATCAATAGTGCTGCAGCTCTTTGGAGAAGAAATAAGAGTGAGCTCACAGCAGAAGATTATAACGAGTTTTATAAAAACACCTCGTATGATACAGAAGATCCTCTCTACTACATGCACACTCAAGCTGAAGGGGTGAATAACTATACCACTCTCTTCTATATCCCATCAAAAGCTCCTTTTGACCTCTATAATGCTGATTATAAAAGTGGTGTGAAACTCTATGTAAAGAGAGTCTACATTACCGATGATGAGAAAGAATTACTTCCTACCTACCTCAGATTTGTTCGTGGAATTATCGACAGTGAAGACTTACCTCTGAATGTAAGCCGAGAAATTCTTCAACAAAACAGGGTGATGAGTAATATTAGAAATTCTTCTGTAAAGAAAATTTTGAGTGAATTAAAGAAGATTTCAGAACAAAATCCAGAACTCTATACAAAAATTGCAGAACAATTTAATAGACCTCTTAAAGAAGGATTATATAGTGATTATGCAAACAAAGAGCTACTGTTATCACTTGTTCGCTTTAAGAGTAGTGAAGTAGAAGGATATACAAGTTTAGCCTCTTATAAAGAGAGAATGAAGGAAGACCAAAAGAGTATCTACTATCTTGCTGGTGGAAATGAAGCCACAATTAGAAGATCTCCTTTATTAGAAGGATATAAGAAGAAAGGGATAGAAGTCCTCTTAATGGTTGATGATATTGATGATATCGTTGTTCCAAGCATTGGAACTTTTGAAGAACTTCCCCTCAAGGCTATTAACAAGTCAGGTGCTGTTGAAGAACTTGATGACAAAGATGATAAGAAGAGTAAAAGTAAAGAGGGTAAGAGTGTTGTTAAGAAGATTAAAGAGGCTCTTAAAGATAGGGTAAAAGATGTAGTTATCTCTTCCCGCCTTGTAGATGCTCCTTCAGTCGTTGTTGTTGATGAAAATGATATGAGTGTACAGATGCAACAAATACTCAAGCAGATGGGACAATCTGATATGCCAGAGAGTACTCCAATTCTAGAAGTGAATCTCGACCATCCTATGGTAACTCGTATTGGGGAGTCGAGTGACGATGAGTTTATTGCTAATATGAGTGGAGTCCTTTTAGATAGTGCTCTTATTAACGAAGGGGTGATGTTAAAGAACCCTTCAGATTTCATCTCTAAATTACAGAGTTTGTTATCTAAATAACATCTTGAAATAGAAATTTGTTTAATATGGGGTGGAAGTTGTGTACTTTCACCCTTTTCTCTTATGGTTGCGTAGAGGGTATAAAGTGTTTATGATTAGACTCACTCTTAACCAAATGGAGGTATGTATTGTGGGAACACAGGTGAAACTAATGTCGTTATGGGATTCAGTCAAACTTTGGATTAATGAAAAGTCTCTAGGAGTTATTCTTAATGTAATTGGGATTATTGTTATTCTTATTGTCGCAAAAGTTCTTATTTCTTGGATGAAAAAAGTCCTTGTGAGAATGTTTGCAAAGAGTAAAAAGATTAATGATCTCATGTCGAGACTTATTATAAAGGTAGCTGTTTTTATCGCTCAACTTATTGTCATTATGGTAATTTTGGACCGCTTTGGAGTAAGTTTAGCACCTGTTATTGCCGGTCTTGGTGTTACGGGTTTTATCTTAGGGTTTGCGTTTCAAGAGACAATTGGGAACTTATTAGCTGGAGCTATGATAGCTATCAATTCTCCATTTAGAGTGGGTGACTATGTTGAAGTTGGTTCAATGAATGGTTCTGTTCGTGATATGGATATGATGAGTGTTACCTTGGCTACCCCTGATAACAAACGTGTTGTCATGGCTAATAAGCTCATCTGGGGACAAGCTATTGTAAACTACTCCTATACTGATTCGCGTAGAGTTGAAATGGGAGTCTCTGTTGCCTATGATAGTGATGTTGAAAAAGTAAAAGAAATCTTGTGGTCAATTATTAATAGTTATCCTGAAGTATTAGCAGATCCTAAACCTGTAATTGCAGTAAACAAACTTAATGACTCTAGTGTAGATCTTGTAGTGAGACCTTGGTCTAAACCTGCCGACTACTGGACTATCTTCTTTAGATTCCAACAAGAAGTATTAGAGAAGTTTAGAAAAGAGAATATTGAGATTCCTTTCCCTCAAGTTGATGTTAATATGGAAAAGGGTGAATAATTATTGATTAATGTGATTATCACCAAGCTTATCTAGTCCTATGAGAAATAGCTCAAAGGAATCAGATCGGCTTGCTTTTGGTTTGAACCCTTTGGCCTTTTTAAATCTTTTTCTCATCTCTTGAAGTAATGTAGCTTCTCCTCCCCCCTGGTAAATCTTAATAACTAAGTTTCCATGAACTTTTAATTGTTCAAGGGCAAGGTGAAAGACACTTTCACTCAAGTATTCACTTTTAGAAGTATCGACAGAGCGAATCCCTGTGGTCATAGGGGCTGCATCACTAATAATCACATCATACGGTCCAAGAGATGTGAGTTGTTCTCTAATTTCACTACTAAAAGCATCTCCTGTAAGGGACGTTACATTAAAAGGGACTGGGTTAAGAGAGAGTGGGTTTAAGTCTACTGCTACAATAGATCCTGTATCTTTGAGGATTTTGTTGTGTACATAGAGAGTCCAAGAGCCAGGAGCTGCTCCCACATCGAGTACCTTGTCCCCTGGACGAATTAATCTATGTTGTACTTGCATCTCTTCAAGTTTGTATACAGAACGAGCAGGGTAGCCCTCTTTACGAGCTCTTAGGGTATATGAATCAGCACTATCTCTTCTACTTTTGGCCATGAAGCGATTCTAACACAAAATAGCTTATAATGATAAGGTGTGAATGGAATGAGTCATTGTTAGAGGACTATTAAAAAAAATCGGAATGAATCTGTCCGTAAAACGGCGGGATCCATTCCTATAAAAGACACCTATCGGTAGCTTTTTGTTCATCATTCACATGTTAAATCAACTAGTTATTGTCGTCAACTCTTTCATTTTACTTTTTTTGAAGGTCTTAACAGCATGAGCAAAACTAAAAGATATTATTGAGCTAGTGATTATTGTTTTATTGGTATTTTTTTTGAGCAAAAAAAGCGGAGGTCAGCAGGAAGGTTTGGGTGGGGAGAGAATCTCTGCTGACCCCCATGGAAAATCACACTAAAGGAGGTATGAAAAAAAACTGTTGCTCTGTACAATAATACATGCATCTAGTGTGCCAACTTTTAATAATTATTGTTATTTCTCTATTTAGTAGTTAATGTGTTATATTGTATAGAAATAAATAAATTATGTTGTTCCTTGTAAATGTGAGAAGTGGTGATAAGTTGTGTGCAATTTTTTCACACCATAGATAAATTGAGAAGTGTTTGCACAATTGACGAATTCATTTCCAATCGGTATGTTTCTTTTATGAATAATTCACTAGTAAACAAGAAATTTAGGTACTCCTATACAAATATTACTGTAAAGCTCATTATAGCTAACGTCATTATCTTTGCTTTTACAATGGTCTCAGATCGCCTCTATGTAAATCTTGCGATGATCCCTGGTTATATTATGTATCGTTATTTCTACTGGCAGTTTCTCACCTACATGTTTGTTCATGGGGGATTGTCCCATCTCTTTTTTAATATGTTTGGACTTTTTATCTTTGGTAGTCCTGTAGAGAAACAGTTAGGTAGTAAAGAGTTCCTCCTCTTTTATCTTCTCACAGGAACCCTTTCTGGAATATTCTCCTTTATTGCCTATTTGATTGCTGGGGTGAATGTTATATTAGTTGGAGCTAGTGGTGCTATATTTGCTGTGATGTTAGCTTTTGCAGTATTTTATCCTCATGCACGAATATTTGTCTTTGGTATCCTTCCTGTAAAAGCACCAATCCTTGTTATTGTATATGCAGCTATTGAGCTCTTTAATCAAGTTGTGGGGACAACTGCAGGAGTTGCCCACCTTACACACCTTGCGGGGTTCGGGTTTGCGTTTCTTTACCTTTATGTGAGACTGAAGATTAATCCAATCAAAGTGTTTCTAAACAGCCGCTAAACGTATTGGGGGTATTCTTCCTTTAACTGTGCATACTGCTTCTTAATAATATTAAAGATAATCTCTATTCTTTCATCATGATGAATGAAAGCAGATTTCATAGCATTTAATGTTATTCTTTCAAGATCTTTAAGGGTAAGATTAAATTCAGTTGTTGCAATTAACATCTCTTTAGAGAGGGTGGTATTGCTCATAAGACGATTATCTGTACATAAGAATACTCTAAATGAGTTTTTGTAGAATGTATAAAATGGGTGAGAAGCAAAATCTGTTGCCGCCCCTGTTCCCACATTAGATGATAAACACATCTCTATTGGAATTCTCTTATCTTGAATGAAGTGGGCAAGAGATCCCATTTTGTCAATATGAGGCCCTTTTATTTGCATATCATCGATGAGTCTTGTTCCGTGTCCTATTCTATGAGCTCCACATACTTGAAGAGCTTGCCAAATTGATTCAAGTCCAAACCCTTCTCCTGCATGGATAGTAATATTAAAGTTTTGGTTTCTGATGTATTGAAAAGCTTCAAGATGGATCTTAGGGGGATTACCAAATTCATCCCCTGCTAAGTCTAGCGCTACAACTCCACGAGAGCGATATGCTACAGCAAGTTTTGCGATATCGAGGGAGATTTTGGGGCTCTGATTTCTTAAAGCACATAAAATAAGGCCATAAGAGATACCTGTTCTCCTTACCCCTTCATCGAGTCCCTCTAAGACAGCTTCAACTACCTCTTCCATAGTAAGCCCTTTTTCTATATGTAAAATAGGGGCAAAACGAATTTCGGCATAGACGACATTATCTTTTGCTAAATCTTCTATTGATTCAACGGCGGCTCTTTTTAAAGCTTTAGCTGTTTGTAGGACACTTACGGAGACACTAAATGTTTCTAGATAAAGGGGGAGGCTTTTTCTTTCACATCCTCTAGCGAACCATTGCTCCAATTCTTTTTCATCGTAAGTAGGAAGAGAGATATTCGCTTCCTTTGCTAATTCTATAATTGTCCTCGCTCTCATGCTTCCATCAAGGTGGTCATGGAGTTCTACTTTTGGCACTTGTTTAATAATTTCTATAGGTATCATGAAGTTATAGTACTATACCAAGGGGCAGTGGGGCAACTAAATTAGCAATTGTAGCTCTTCATGGTATTTACTATTTGATTCCTTTCGTATTCAATTAGAAGTAGTAAAGAAACTTCAAAAAGGAGGGTTAAATGGAACTCGTAGAACTTCAAGAGAAACTGTTTGCTGAGTGTGATGGTTCAAAAGATGGCAAAAAGATTTCCTCTTTAGTTAAAGATGGGGCAAATCTCCATGCTGTTGATGATTATGGACTTTCTCCTTTAATGAGGGCTGCCCTTTTTAATTCAAATGCAAAAGTGATAGAAGCTTTAGTTGCCTCTGGCTCTGATGTGTTTTATCGTGAACCTCAATATAAATCGACCGCATTACAACTTGCTTCTAACCATAACCCTAACCCAGGAATTATTGAATCATTAGTGAAAGCCGGCTCTGATTTACATGATGTAAACTATCTAGGAGAGACAGCTCTTATCATGGCAGTAAATAGTGGAAATAGTACTAAAGTTATTTCTGCCCTTATTCGCTGTGGTAGTGATGTAAATGCTCGTGATTACCAAGATAAAAGTGCATTAGATTATGCTCTTACTGCAAAACGTCCTTATGTAGTAAAAATACTTAGAGCAGCAGGTGCTATAGGTTAAAGAATATCCCGCCAAATGGCGGGAATTTTCTTCTCTTCTTGATATAATTTTATGCTAAAAACATATCATCTGCATAAAAAATAATATTTTTACCTTACCCTTTTAATTGATCCATTTGCTCTTTTATATGTTTCTTTACTTCAGAGACAACAGAGTCTATGGCAATTGTGTGAGTCGTTGAGAGATCACTTCTTAGCTTTAATTCAATTGTTCCCTCTTTAAATCCTCTTTGTCCTAAGGTGATTCTTATAGGAAGTCCTATGAGGTCAGCATCGGCAAACTTCACACCAGCACTCTCTTTTCTGTCATCATAGAGGACTTCAATTCCTTCATCAGTGAGTTGTTTATAGATAGCATCTGTCGTGTCACTCTCTTTCATTAATGAGACAAAGTGAACTTGGTATGGACTTGTTGTGATAGGGAGTTTTAATCCATGCTCATCATGGTATTCTTCTGCTAAACAAGCAAGTAATCTTCCAACCCCTATTCCATAAGAGCCCATAATAACAGGTTGTCTCACCCCTTGTTCATCTTGGTAGGTTACCCCAAGGGCATCTGAGTAGCGAGTTCCTAATTGGAAGATATTTCCTACTTCAATTCCCTTACTTACATTGAGAGGATGGCCACAATTAACACAGATATTCCCTTTTGTAGCAGAGGCGATATCACTCACTATTGCCTTATAATCTCTAGGGAAGTTTGTATTAATGAGGTGGTATTCATCAACGTTTGCCCCTGCAACTAAATTATTGCTTTTTGCAACAGAGTCATCAACAACTACAATAATCGAAGGATCTGCTCCGATAGGAGAGCCATATCCAGGAGCCATCTTCATAGCTTGAATTTCATCTACATGGGCAACTCTTAAAGCATTTGCTTTAGAAGCATGTTGAAGTTTGTTCTCTTCAATCTCCATGTCTCCTCGAATCACTCCTACAATGAGCTTATTTTCTTCTTCTCCACTTTTTTCATCAACAAAAGTTCCCATCATGAAGAGAGCCTTTGCTGTTTTATGAGAAGGAATATCTAAGAAAGAGGCAAGCTCTTCAATAGTTTTACAATTAGGAGTGTGAACTTTTTCCATTTTCTTCTCGTCTTCAGGATAATACTCCTTCACAAAGGTTGCTACCTGCCTGTTTGCAGTATAATCACAGTTTGAGCAGGTAATAAGGGTATCTTCTCCAATAGGAGAGAGGTACATATATTCATGTGCAACTTTTCCCCCCATCATTCCAGAGTCACTCCCTACTGCAATGGTAGGAAGACCACAACGATTAAAGATGGTGAAATAAGCTTTATAATGTCTATTATATTGAAGTTCTAATCCTTCTTGATTTCTATCAAAACTGTAGGAGTCTTTCATGGTGAATTCTCTTACTCTAATGAGACCAGCTCGAGGACGTGGGTCATCTCTCCATTTGGTTTGGATTTGATAGACAAGTTGAGGGAGCTGTTTGTAGCTATCTATTTGGTAACGGGCAACATCACTTACACACTCTTCATGAGTCATTGCAAGGACCATATCTCGACCAACACGATCTTTGAAGCGGCTCAGCTCTTTGTCGATACTGTAGTAGCGCCCTGTTTCTTTCCAGATATCTGCTGGGTTTACAACAGGCATCAACATCTCTTGTCCACCAATTGCATTCATTTCATCCCGAATAATATGTTCAATTTTTCTAATTGAACGTAATCCTAAGGGTAGGAGGGTAAAGACTCCCGCTCCAAGTTGTTCTATAAAACCACAACGTAATAAAAAAGCATATCCTATTGAATCTGCTGAAGCTGGTGCTTCTCTTAGAGTGCGGGAAAATTGGTTGGACATTCTCATGTAGATACTCCTTGTTTGTATCAATATCGTAGGCATTGTAGCAAAACTATTTCTTTCAGACAACGGTATCTACTTCTAATTCTTTGCTAAAACAATTAGAATAGATTCATATTTAGGAGGCTTACACATGGACCTTACCCCTTTTCAGTCAATAAGAGAAGAAGTCGCTGCAATTATGAGAAGACTTTATTCTACTCGTCTTACTACAACTAGTGGTGGTAATATCTCATTTAGACTTAATGATGAGCTTTTTGCAATTACCCCAAGTCAATATGATAAATCATCTTTAACTGCTGATGTTATTGCAGTCGTTGGTTTTGATAACACTAACTATACCCCTCATCTTCCTTTAAGTATTGAAAGTGAAATGCACCGAACAGTTTTACTTGCCAGAAAAGATATCAATGCTGTTGTCCATGCTCACCCAGTATATGCTTCATCTTTTACAGCAATGAAGAAACCTATTAATACAAAATTACTTGCTGAAAGTTGGTTCTTGTTAGAAGAGCCAGCCTTTGCCCCTTATCAAAGGATGGGAACTCCTGCTCTAGCCACCTCTGTTGTAGAATGTGTAGCTCACTCTAATGTTGTCCTTATGGAAAACCATGGAGTCTTAACAGTAGGAAAGACATTGGTAAGTGCTTTTGACCTTATTGAAGTATTAGAAAATAGTGCAAAAATGACCTTTATTACTCAGATGATGGCATTAAGTAGTTATGAGGTGAGTCCTCTCAATGAAGAAAAATGTGAAGAATTGATGAGAATGAAAAAAGGGAACTAAGAGAATGAAATATGAGCTAGAGACAATACCTGTGATTGATGCCCTTGAAAAGGGAGAAGAGTGCCTAATGTGCACCCTGATGAAAGAAGCACACAGTGATGCAATTAGTTATTATATGGGCTCTAGTGTGATGAATAGTGAAACAAGGGTGAGTGTAAATACTACTGGCTTTTGTCCCACTCACTGGAATGACCTTATTGAAAAACGATCTGCTCAGTCTCTTGCTCTTGTTTCTCACACATTCCTACAAACGACAATGAAAGAACTTGAACATATGAAAAAGAGCCTCTATAAGAGTAAAATAGGGAAAGGGGCTGAGAAGGAAGTAGATAAAATCTCCTCCTTCCTCCACCAAAGAGAAACTGGGTGCCTCATATGTACAAAGATGGAAAGTCGTCTATTACGTTACACCTACACCCTTGTAAAACTTACTATCGATAACCCTGAATTCAAAGTAAACTTTTTTCATGGTAAGGGACTATGCCTTAAGCATACCCAAGATGTCCTCTCTATGGCAAAAGAGGTACTAGATAAGAATGCTTTTTATACTTTTTCAAATGAACTTATCTCTCTCGTCTATAAAAACCTTGAACGACTTGAAAAAGAGGTGTGGTGGATGAGTCAGAAATACAAATCAGAACATATCGATTCCCCATGGAATGGGTGTGAAGATGCTCATCAGAGAGTTGTAAAAAAGTTTATCGGCGAGGGGAGACTCTTTTCTTCATCGAAATAGGGAGATTAAGTTGTTTTTCATCTATCTCTAAATCTCCTATTTCACGTCTTTTTAGGAATGAGCAGTGTTGTTGTTCTTTATAAAAGTGGTAGTAGTCAACAAACATTTCATCGCTTCTATAGATAAGTAAGTAATCTTGTTGAGGGAGAATTGCTACACCTAAGGCGAGGTCACAGGTAGACGAGTTTTTGAGAGTATGCAACCCAATAAGTTCCTGTTCGCTCAAATACCCATTCTTACACACGATAGCTAATAACACATCTTTGTTCTCTTTTGCCCTATCATGAATTAAAATGTCGGGGATAAGAGCTTTTGCCTCAGTTGTTGCAGCAATTGCCATATCAATAAAATATGAATCTGGTAAAAGAGGCATTACCTCTTTTTGAAGAGTACTAGCAAGACGAAATGAGAAGGGAATTTTCATTGAAGGTTGATTAAATAGATAAGAGTCTTGTTCACACACACAAGATAGAGAATGAATAAAGGTCTCAAAGAGGCGTATCATCGAATATCGTTCACTATCTTGACTTTTCATCATTACCTATTGTACCACAAAGAGTTCTTTATTGGAAATTAATGTCCCATTTCATTTCTGCAATTTTAGCAAGGGTATTAAATACCGAGCAGTAGCGGGTAGAGACCTCAAAAGCTTTACTAAATTTACCCTTTTGCTCTTCCTTGATTCCTTTTGCATCTACTTTTAGGGTAACTGTTTCAAGCATCGCCACTTTATCATCTCTTTTTACCCCAACAATATCGATATCCATTCCAACATACTCAACTTGCATTTTTTCAGCGATGGATTCAAAGGTTTTAAATAGACAATAGGAGAGACCTCCTAAAAGTAATTCGTATGGAGCAACAGTATCTTTTTCCCCTCCGAGGGCAATAGTAGTTCCTTTATCAGTAATTAATGACCCATCGTGTTGATTGTATGTAGTTGTAATATGAATTGATTCACCCATATAGTTCCTCTCTTTTTATCTGTAATAGATATAAGATAATAATATTTATTCAGTTAGGAAAGAGGCTTTTTACTGCTTCTCGCCCTGCAATTGCCCCTGTTGACCACGCTAGTTGCAAATTATAGCCACCAGTTTCTCCATCAATATCTATTACTTCACCACAAAAAAAGAGGTGTGGAACAATCGTTGATTGCATTGTAGAGAGCTCTATTTCACTTAGAGAGACTCCCCCAGTAGTAATCATCCCTTTATTCTCCATATGGTCTTTGTTGAGACTAAATACATCTTGTGTGAGTGAAATTGCGATTGCCTTTAGTGTTTTCTTTCCCACTTCACTTGCTTTTTTATTGCCATCAATATTGTTTTTTTCTAATAGGTAGTCTATTAAAGAAGAGGGGATAGGGAGAGTATAGAGGACTGTTTTAAACAAACTCTTATTCATCTTTTCACACAAAAGAGTAATCTCTTTTTGAACCTCTTTTGCTCCTCTTCTTTCTCCATTTTGGTCTGTAAGGTATGATATCCTAATGGTGTTTCCTGTTGATAGGTAGCGCGAGGCGTTAATAATAACAGGACCAGAGAGTCCTTCATGGGTAATTAGGAGTGACCCTTTTTTCCACTCGTTAGGCCTAATTTCAACACTTGTGTTTTCTATAGTGAGGCCACTAAGAGAGTGGAGGCTATTATCTTTTACCTTAACTCCAGTTAAGGCAACTTGTGGCTTTACTATAGAGTGTCCAAGGAGAGAAGAGATGTGATATCCATCTCCCTTACTTCCTGTCTTTGGGAAGGTGAATCCTCCAGTAGCAATAATGAGGGCATCAAAAGAGCCAATATTGGTGTTGTTGTGGTATAAAGAAAAAGAATTGTTTTCATAGATAACTTTTTCAATTCTTTGTTGATAGCGAATTTGTATGTTTTCTGATTGTATCCCTTTGAGTAAAACGTGAAGAACATCGCGTGCATCAAATGAGGAGGGAAAGACTTTTTTATCATCTCTAGTAGTAAGATTGAGTCCTAATTGTGTGAAGGTACGGAGTGTTTCTTTTGTAGAGTAGGCATTTAGGATTGTCTCTATCTCTTTCTTTTTATCATGATAGTGGGTAATCAATTCACTCACAGGGGCACTATTGGTAATATTACATTGACTAGAGCCTGTAATGAGGAGCTTTCTTCCTCCTTGGCTATTGGCCTCAAAGATGGTAATTGATACCTCTTTAGAATGAGCTTCTCTTGCTGCATGAAGGGCCGAGTAGAGACCACTCGCCCCCCCTCCAATAATTGCTATACTTTGTTTCAAAATTACCTATTTTTCTTCTTTCTTAATAATCAAATGGAGTTCATCTAATTGATGCTGATCAACGTAGCTAGGAGAGTCATCCATAGGAGAAATAGCTGCAGTGTTTTTGGGGAATGCAATTACTTCTTTAATACTCGTCTCACCCGCCATAATCATTACCATTCGGTCAATTCCAGGAGCTATGCCACCATGAGGTGGTGGTCCATATCTAAATGCATTTAAGAGGAAGCCAAATCTCTCCTCTGACTCTTCATCTGGAATATTACAAATTCTAAAGATTCTTCTTTGTAGTTCAATATCATGAATCCTTATTGAACCAGAGGCCACTTCATATCCATTTAACACAAGGTCGTATAAGTCTCCCTTTACTGAACCTGGGTCACTTTCTAGTACATCAAGATACTGTGCTTGAGGCATGCTAAACATGTGGTGGGCAGCTTCCCAGTGGCCCCTATCTTCATTGTATTCAAAGAGGGGGAAGTCAATAATCCAGCAGAAGGCGAATTTCGTTGTATCGATGAGTCCTAGGTCTTTTGCTAATTTCACCCTTACTGCACCTAAAGAGCTACAGGTTGTTTTCCAATTATCTGCAACAAAGAGGAGCATGTCTCCTTCTTTTGCTTGGGTGTAGGAGATAACTTTACCACTAATGTCAGTAAGGAATTTACTAATTCCCCCTTCTAATTCTCCCTTCTCATTTACCTTTGCCCAAGCAAGACCTTTTGCCTTGTAGACTTTGGCAGCCTCTTCGAGGCTCGTTATATATTTTCTTGAAAAAGGAACTTCACTACTACTTGGTGCTTTTATCACTTTTACACATCCTCCATTAGAGAGGACATCTTTAAATGTACTAAAGGTACTCATAGAGGCTAATTCATCAAAATCTAATAGGGGTAAGTCGTATCTAAGGTCTGGTTTATCTACCCCGTAGGTGTTAAGAGCGTCGTGCCAGGTTAAACGGGTGAAGTGGGTAGGAGTTTCATAGTTCATCACTTTCTTAAATACGTGGTGAAAGAGCTCTTCCATGATGAGAAGAACATCATCTCGTTTTACGAAGCTGAGTTCCATATCGAGTTGAGTAAACTCTAATTGTCGATCTCCCCTCGCATCTTCATCTCTGTAACAGCGGGCAATTTGGAAATACTTATCAAAGCCACTTACCATGAGGATTTGTTTTAAAAGCTGTGGGCTTTGAGGAAGGGCATAGAATTTACCAGGATACAAGCGAGATGGGACTAAGAAGTCCCGAGCCCCTTCAGGAGTTGATTTCAACAGGGTAGGTGTTTCAATTTCATAGAAGTCTCTATCACTCAGGAATTCTCTAATGGCACGAACAAAGTCATGTCTTAGTTTGATCCTTTTTTGCATTCCAAAGGACCTGAGGTCAAGATATCTATAGCGTAAACGGGTCTCTTCTTTTGCGTCAGATTCTTCATCTACGAGAAATGGAACCGTCTCACAAACACTTAACACTTCAATATCTGTGACATCTACTTCGATTTCTCCAGTAATCATCTCTTTATTTACCATAGAGTCGGGTCGTCCTTGAACAACTCCGGTGACACTAATGCAGTATTCAGCATGCAAGGAGGAAGCAATTTCTATTACTTCACTTTTTGCAGTATCTGATATAACCACTTGGGTAATGCCATAGCGATCTCTCAGGTTAATGAAATGAATTCCCCCATGATTACGGGTTCTATGTACCCATCCATTGAGAACTACTGTATTGCCCACATCTGCTTTACGTAATTGACCACACGTAACGGTTCTTTGCTTGTATTCCATGGAGGAAATATAGCACTATTTGGTTGTCTATTTCAATCTGGAAATAATTCTCTTATTTCTCTCTTTTTGATTCATTTTCGATTCTTCTTTCATTGGCAACAGCGAGCATCAATTTTATCCTATTTTCTTGGTTAACTTTTGTTGCCCCTGGGTCATAATCGATAGGGACAATATTAATTGTTCCATCTAAGTCTTTAAGAGTTTTCATCATTCCTTTTCCAGCGATGTGGTTAGGTAGGCATCCAAAGGGTTGTACGCAGATAATATTTTTATATCCTAGAGCAGCTAAGTCTCTCATTTCAGCCGTAAGGAGCCACCCTTCACCCATCTTGCAGCTAATTGAAATAGCCTCTTTTGCTGATTCTACACTTTCATGAAAAAATCGAGGTGCAATAAAAGGGGGAGCTGCTTCTACTTCATCAATGACTATTTTCTCTAACTTTGATAAGAAATTGAGAATTATCTTCATGATGATGAGTCTAATCTTACTCCCTCCATATAATTTTATATCTTCAATTTGGTTTTGGATTGCATATAAGATAAAACCCATAATTCCAGGAATCATCACTTCACACGACTGAGAATAGAGAAAGTCTTCAAGGTGGTTATTCCCAAGGGCAGCATATTTCATATATATTTCACCAACAATTCCTACCCGTACTACAGGCCTTGAATAATCTTTTTCGAGTTGTGAAAATTCTTTTACCAAGGTGTGAATATGTTTCTTAATCTCTCTTATTTTATATCCTGTTTGTTTCTTTGCCTCTGTTTGAAAGAATTCCATCCACTTTTTAGTAAGGGCATCTGTACTCGAAGGAACCACCTCATATACTTTGCTCTGGTTTTTTAAGAGCATCAAGGTGTCCCCATAGAGAAGTGATACGATTCCCTTTTTTAGCATAGAGTAGGTGAGGGTAAAGCCACTATGTTTATTCATCCCTTTTAAGTTGAAGGAGAGGACTGGGACATAATCATATCCTGACCTTTGAAGGGCTTTTTTTAATAAGTGAATATAGTTGCTTGCTCTGCATCCTCCCCCAGTTTGGGTGATGGCAAGGGCAACTTTGTGTGTATCATAGAGACCACTGTCGAGGGCATCTATCATCTGCCCTATAACTAACAGAGCTGGGTAGCAGGTATCGTTATGAACATATTTTAGCCCTTTTTGAACGACACTAGGCCCTTCATTTTCAAGAAGTGTTATGTTGTACCCCTCTTCTCTTAATACATGGACTAAGAGAGAGAATTGGATTGTCGCCATTTGAGGAGCTAAGATGGTGTGAGTTTTTCTCATTTCTTTAGTAAAGGTAACATCATGTGAATTTCTCATAGCGCTGCAAGTATCCTTATTCTGCTTCAATTGCTGCTAATAAAGAGCGCAGTCTAATCTTCACTGCCCCTAAATTAGTAATTTCATCAATCTTTATTTGGGTATACATCTTATTTTCACTTTCAACTATCTCTCTCACTTCATCTGTTGTTATCGCGTCCAGTCCACATCCGAAACTTACAAGTTGAACAAGGTGGATATCTTTTTCCTTTCCAATTTCTTTTGCAACAGCATAAAGCCTGGCATGATACGTCCATTGATTTAATACATGTGTTTCTGTTTTTTCGACCTCTAAAGTGTAGGAGTCTTCACTAATGACAGCACACCCAAGAGAGGTAAGGAGTTTGTCGATTCCGTGGTGTACTTCAGGGTCTGTATGGTAGGGTCTTCCTGCTAAGAGGATTATTGGTTTGTTTACTCTCCTACTCTCTTCAATAATCCTCCTCCCTTCATTCTGTAATTCTCTCATATAGGTGTAGTAGGCATCAAAACCATTCTTAGTTGCCTCTTTTATCTTCTTAAGAGTGAGTCCTTTTATGCTAGGTGAAAGGCTTTCCATAAACTTCTTTGGATACTTTTCTATTCTCTGTAAGTCAATTGGAGGATGGATGAAATTTATCTTTTTGAGTTTGGCGATACTTGCATACAAGACTT
The DNA here is from genome assembly GCA_009929055.1 of Spirochaetia bacterium. Classification (GTDB taxonomy): domain Bacteria; phylum Spirochaetota; class Spirochaetia; order Sphaerochaetales; family Sphaerochaetaceae; genus SABI01. The sequence continues at coordinate 16,320 of SABI01000008.1, forward strand.
CGGGGTAGTAAGCAACTACTGGACAATTAAACCTGTTATCTCCTAACCCCTCTTCTACATTATAGGTCATAAGGGGATAGAATATATGTTTTAGATTATTGTCGAGGAGGGTTTGGATATGGCCATGCATAAGTTTTGCAGGGAAGCATACGGTGTCACTTGCTATTGTAGCTTGTCCTTTCAAGTAGAGATCTCTATCAGAAGGGGGAGAAAGAACTATTTTCTTTCCGAGAGTTTCAAAAAAAGCTTTCCAGAAATAGATAAGCTCCCAGATATTAAGACCAAGGGGAATACCAATGGTATCTTTATCAATATGCTCGTAATTAAAGAGTCCAAGTTGATCTAATTTCTCTAGCTTCCATCCATATATATTGAGATTACTCTCTTGGTTAATATTAGTAACAGGCCTTTCACATCTGTTTCCACTGATAAACTTTCCAGTAGGGAAAAAGGTGTTGATAGTGAGTTTGCAATGATTGGTACAGAGCTTGCAGGTGACATTTTTTACACTATGATTAAATTGAGTTAACTCTTCTTTTGTAATAATGGAGCTCTTCTCTAGTGATAAAGTTTTTGCGTGAAGGGCTGCCCCAAAAGCTCCCATGAGACCTGCTACACTAGGTCTTGTTACTTCTCGTCCTAATTCAATTTCAAAAGCACGGAGGATAGCGTCGTTATAAAAAGTTCCCCCTTGCACAACAATCTGTTTTCCTAATTCATCTGGGCTATGGGCCCTTATTACTTTATAGAGGGCATTTTTTACAACACTCATACTGAGTCCTGCACTAATATTTTCTACCCCTACTCCCTCTTTTTGGGCTTGTTTCACACTTGAGTTCATGAAGACAGTACATCTGGAACCTAAGTCTACTGGGTATGGTGCAAAGAGTCCTTTCTTACTAAAATCTTCTATTTTATAGGAGAGGGAAGAGGCAAAGGTTTGTAAAAATGACCCACATCCAGAAGAACAGGCTTCGTTGAGATAGATGCTGTCGACTATTTTATTGTGAATCTTAAAACATTTAATATCTTGCCCTCCAATGTCGATAACAAAATCAACACCGGGGCTCATATGCTGCGCTGCTTTTAAGTGAGCAACTGTTTCAACGATACCAGTATCTATGTTAAATGCTTTTTCTATTAAATGTTCTCCATAGCCAGTTACAGCAGACCCTTTAATAATTATTTCTGGGTAGGATTCATAGAGCTGGGTGAGGATTTGTTTAACAATTGTAACAGGGTTTCCGTTATTACTTTGATAAAAACTATAGATGATTTCATCTTTCTCGTTAAGCGCCACAACTTTTATGGTGGTGCTCCCTGCATCAATTCCTATGTAGGTATTGGGAAAAAGGGGATTGAATGTAGAGGAAGGAACTTGGTCTTTGTTGTGTCTAAGGAGAAATGAATCATATTCTTCTTTTGAATTAAATAAAGGAGGAAGGAAAGAGACTCCCTCTTTTTCTTTTTGATTGAGAAACTTATATGCTACTTCACGAAGATCTACTTCACTTGTTGCACAGTAGGCTGCTCCGAGGGCGACAAAGAGGAGGGAGTTTTGTGGACATATTCCTTTTGTATGGAGGGTTGAGTCAAAGTGGTTTCTTAATTGACTCATGAAGGTGAGGGGCCCTCCAAGATAGGCCACAACACCACTAATAGGGCGTCCTTGGGCAAGGCCTCCTATGGTTTGGTTTACTACGGCTTGAAGGATACTTGAAGCAAGATCTTCTTTTGTTGCCCCTTGGTTTAAGAGGGGTTGGATATCACTTTTGGCAAATACACCACACCTAGAGGCTATGGTGTAGGTTCTCTCTGCTCTATGAGCTAATTCATCAAATTCTTCTATCTTTACATGTAACAAACTCGCCATCTGATCAATGAAAGCCCCTGTTCCACCAGCGCACGAGCCATTCATCCTTACTTCCATCCCTTGGTTAAAGAAGAGGATTTTAGCATCTTCTCCTCCAAGTTCAATGACTACATTACAACTAGGGATAATTTTCTTTGTTGCAACCCTTGTTGCATAGACTTCTTGAACAAAGGGGAGAGAGCATCGGTCAGCGAGTCCCATTCCAGCAGAGCCGCTCATCATCAGTTTTACTTTTTTTGATGTAGTGATATGGGTATGGATATGCTCTAAAAGAGCAGCCCCTTTTTCGGCAATTTGTGAATAGTGCCTCTCATAGTGAGAATATACAATTTGATTTTGATTATCTACTACAACACATTTAATTGTAGTAGAGCCAATATCTAATCCTATAGTCAACTCTATCTCCTAATCATATCGTATGATGATACTATCGATTATCTATGTAGGTGGCAAGGTGCTAGGCACTCCCTTTTTCAAATTGTGCATGGTATAAATCAGCATACATCCCATTTTTTGTGATAAGAGTTTCGTGGTTCCCCATTTCGACGATATCGCCATCTTCCATTACTAGGATAAGGTCTGCATTACGGATTGTTGATAATCTATGGGCAATAATAAAGCTTGTTCTGTTTGTCATCACCCTTTGTGTTGCTTGTTGTATCAAGGCTTCTGTTCGAGTATCAACAGAACTTGTTGCTTCATCTAAGATTAAGATTTCAGGGTCCATTATCATAGCTCGAGCTATAGTAATAAGTTGTTTTTGCCCTTGGCTTATGTTTGATGAGTCTTCATTGATAACCATATCATATCCACCAGGGAGGGTGTGGATGAAGTGATCTATGTGAGCAAGTTTTGCAGCTTGCTCTACCATTTCATCACTTGCGTTGATATTTCCATAACGAATATTTTCTCTGATAGAGCCCTTAAAAAGCCACGCATCTTGTAACACCATCCCAAAGTGAGAGCGTAAATCTTCTCTACTTAGTTCTTTAATATCGTGTGAATCTATGCGAATAGCTCCTTTATCGACATCGTAGAATCTCATAAGAAGTTTTACTATGGTGGTCTTTCCAGCCCCTGTTGGGCCAACGATAGCTACTTTTTGTCCACTAGCAATGCGGGCACTAAAGTCGTGAATGACAGGTTTGTTTTTATCATATCCAAACGTTACATGAGAGAACTCGACATTTCCATCTAATCTATTGAGGGTACATACCACCTCAGTCTCTATTTCAGGTTCTTCATCGAGGAATTCAAATACCCTTTCGGCTGCTGCAATAGTTGATTGAAAGAGGTTTGATACTTGGGCAACTTGGCTGATAGGTTGAGTAAAACTTTTCATGTATTGAATAAATGCTTGAATGTCACCAACAGTAATAGTTTGTCTAATTGCTAAGAGTCCTCCAAGAAGGGCAATTGCTACATAGGCAATGTCACCTATGGAATGCATGATTGGCATCATGAGGCCACTTAAGAATTGGCTCTTCCATGCGCAGTTGTAGAGTTCTTCATTTGTTTCTTCGAAGATCTTCTTTTGCTCTTTTTCTCCATTAAATGATTTTACTATCAATTGTCCACTATAGACTTCTTCTATTTGGCCGTTAATCTCTCCTAGAGTTTTTTGTTGTTTTATGAAGTATTTTTGGGATTTTTTTATGATAAATGAGATGATAAACATCGATAAAGGAAGAATTACTAAGGTAATAATTGTCATAAGGAGGCTGATGCTGAGCATCATTACAAGAACTCCAATCATTGTGGTAAGGCTTGTAATGAGCTGAATACTACTTTGATTAAGGTTTTGACTTAACAGGTCAACGTCGTTTGTAACTCTAGAGAGGATGTCCCCATGAGTGGTGGCATCAAAACTCTTAAAAGGCATGGTGTGAATCACATCTACTAGGTCCTTTCTCATCTTTTTTGAGATTTTTTGGGTAATTCCACTCATAATAAATGCACTCAGAAAGGCGAAGAAAGAGCTAATAATGTACATTCCTACTAAGAGGGTGAGGATCCTTTTAATGAGGGTAAAATCTATCCCCTCTCCCCCTTTAAGGGCTGAATTTATGCCAACAAATATTGTTGTTGTAGCTTGTCCTAATATTTTAGGGCCAATAATAGTAAAAACTGTTCCCACTAGTGCCGCTAAGAGGGCAATAAGGAGGGCTATTGTATATGGGCGAAACCATTTGATTAATCGAGCAGCACTTTTTTTAAAGTTTTTAGGCTTATCTACTGGCCTTCCACTTCTTCCATGACCGCCACGCATCATAGGTGGTTTTTGTTGTTCTTTACTCATATTTTTTAAGTTCCTCAGGTGATAATTGGCTTTTTGAAATTTGTTGATACACAACACATGTTTTCATTAACTCTTTGTGTGTTCCTATTCCAACCATTTCCCCTTCATCGAGAACAATGATAGTGTCACTGTGCATAATAGAGGAGATCCTTTGTCCTACTATGATAATAGTAGAATCTTTAATCTTATTTCGTAATTCAGTTCTTAGAGAGACTTCGGTTCTGAAGTCGAGGGCTGAAAAACTATCGTCAAATAGGAGAATTGGACTTTTTGTAGCAATTGCCCTGGCAATGCTGAGGCGCTGCCTCTGTCCTCCTGATACATTTGCTCCGTTTTGGGTAATAGCTGCCTCATATTGTCCCTCTTTTTCCATAATGAAGGAATCGGCTTGAGCTATTTTGGCTGCTTCTTTAACAGAAGCCTCATCTACTATTCTCTCTCCAAAGGCAATATTACTGGCAATTGTCCCTTTGAAGAGGTTTCCTATTTGGCTTACATACCCAATGTTGCTTCGCAATTCATGAAGGGCGATGTCTCTTATATCAACACCATCAATAAGGATAGAACCTTTTGTGGGGTCAATAAAACGAGGGATGAGTTGTAGAATGGTAGACTTCCCACTGCCAGTAGAGCCAATAATTGCAGTAATTGTTCCAGGGAGAGCGGTAAAGTTAATCTCTTTTATTGCTTCTGTTTCTGCTTTTGGGTAGGAGAAGGAGACGCCCTTAAATTCTAATGTTTTATGAATTGATGGGGTTAGTGTGATAAGTTTTTCTGAGTCTTTAATCGTCACTTCAGTAGTAAGGACTTCTTCAATTCTTTTTGCTGAGACAGTTGAGCGAGGGATAATAATACTGAGCATGGTAATCATTAAGAAAGAGGTAATAATAATCATGCTGTATTGAATAAATGCCATCATATCACCTACTTGCATATTCCCATCAGAGATGTGAATACCTCCAACCCAGATAATGAGAATGCTAGTGAGGTTCATAATGAGCATCATTATGGGCATCATTGCTGACATCGCTCTGTTAACAAAAAGAGAAGTTGAAGTTAATTGTTCATTTGCTTCATTAAATCTTTTTTTCTCATGTCCTTGATTTGAGAAAGCACGAATAACGCTCAACCCTTTAAGTGTTTCTCTTACGATAGAGTTAACTTTATCAACAAGAGTTTGAAGAATGGTGAACTTTGGCATCACAAGGCGAAACATGAAGATGACTACAATGAATATTAAACTTACAGCGAGTCCTATAATCCACGCCATTGAGTTGTTTGTGGTGAGGACTCTTACAATTCCCCCAATAGCCATAAGGGGGGCAAAGAATACAATTCTTAGTATCATTACGAGGGATTGTTGTATCTGTTGTACATCGTTTGTACTACGGGTAATGAGGGATGCTGTTGAAAAGTGGTCTATTTCATTTTGATGAAAGGTGAGAACTTTTGAGAAAACTTCTCCCCTTAGGTGTTTACCAGTAATTGCAGCTGTGCGAGAAGCAAAGAATGAGACCATAATAGAAAAAAAGGCACTTAGCAATGAGATAATGATCATGTTAAACCCTTGAGAGAGGATATACTTTTGTTGGATAGCTACTACATCGATTCCGGCTTTTTCATACTCTTGGGTTACCCTTAGGATTGCAGAGAGGTATTGTTTTTTACTATCTGCCTCTTTTCCTAATGAAGAAAAAGAAGCTAAAAATATTGGACTAAGTGATGAATTATCTCCCTTTTTCAAGGTGTAATAATCATCAGTTTTGCTATAAGAAGCTTTAATGAGTTCTTTTTCTTCACTGTCTGTTGTATTCATCAGCTCTTCGTATCCGTCATTACTAAGATAGAGGGGGACAACACTTTCAATGCCCCCTTGTTGAATTCCAACATTTACAATTGTAGAAGTATAAAAGGGGAGAGCAAGGTCAAATATTACCTTTACTACAAGGAGTAAGATGATGATAATTACCCCCTTATACGATTTTTTTAGATAATTTAAAATTAATGACACCTGTTATATTCTCCATGTCTCTCTTTCAAGAGATTCTCTTTCATCTTCAGGGCCACTTTATCAAAAAGGATAAGTTCTGATTCACTAATCCCCTCTTTCATCAACTCTTGGATATGAGAAGATTTCTCTCTCCCTTTTTGTAGAATCTCGAGTCCCTTATCGCTAATGGTGACAATCATCATCCTTTTGTCTAATGGGTCTGTTATTCTTTTTATATAGGAAGCTTCTTCTAGTTTTACAATTATTTGATTTACTGAAGAGGGCTTAATAAAGAGTTTCTTTCCAATTTCTTTCTGGTGGAGTCCTTCTCTATAGAGGGAGAGGACGTTGAGTAGATGGTATTGACCAGGGTACATATCGATTGATGCTAAAAATTGGTGCATAAGCTGAAATTGAATTTTACTTAATTGTGTGATCAGTGACATCTGTTGGTCACAAGGGGGATGCATATGAATAGTCTCCTTATTAATTAGGTACCTAACTAATAAACGAAATATATCACTCACCTTTCGTTAGGGCAATAGGAGAATTTTGTTTGTTCTGGTTTTTTTGTAAAAAAAAGCTGCACCTTTTGTGAGGTACAGCATGATGTATCTATGTATCTTTTATTTTCTATCATCACTTTCGTGAAAACGTTTGTCCCAATCAGATTCTTTGTTGAATACAGATTCTTCCATATTTTCAACTTTTCTCTTCAATTTCTCGAATGTTTCATGGAGAGAATCTTTTGGGCTCTTTGAATATCTCTCTTCTTCTTCGAATTGGGAGTCGGACATTCTTCTTGAGGGTTCTAACGGTAGGATAAGGGCAACAATAGCATAAATTAAGATGCCTGGAAAAATTCCTGTTACGAGTATCGATATCCCAACTATGAGCCTAAGGGTGTCAGCTGGGAGATCTTTCCAATCAGCAATCCCTTGGCAGACTCCAAATACTTTTGCGTTCCTTGAACGATATAATCTTTGACTTGCCATATGCTATTACCTATCCTTTGATTGATTTTTTCTAAATATAATTTCTAAATTTTCTATTCGTTTTGCTAAATCTCTTATTCCTTGTTCGAGCTCTTCATTAGGGTGCTCTTTTTTTGCTTTGCGATCACGACTAGTGGTAATAATCCAAGCAACAAAGATGAAAGGGGTAACGATTGAAATTATACTAATTAAAGTTTCACCAAACATTATTTTTGACTCTTTCCTTTTCCCTCGTTCTTCCTAAGGGCTTCGAGTTCTGCATCAATTTCGTCCATCTCTTCTAAATCTGAAAATTCTTTATCTAGATGAGAGTTCTGACTAGTTGATCCCATTTTGTCGAGCTTTTCATCCATTTGGTTGAAGCGATAATCAAAATCATTCTCTTGACGAGAATTTTCTTTTCTCTCTGGTCTCACTTCGTTTTTAGAGAGGTTCTGGTATTTTACTCTCACTGAACTAAGTTTTTCTTCAACTTTACGAATATTCTCTTTACATGAGTCTATCATTGTTTGCTTATCTTTGAAATCACTTCTTAGCTTCTCTACCTTTTGTATTGTTTGATTTTTCATCACTAGAGCTTCTCTTGCTAAATCTTCTCTGTTTTTTGAGAGAGCAAGTTTTGCCCTTTCAATCCATCTGTCGATTGCTGGCTCTGCTTCACTTATTTGACGGTCGATTTTCTTTTGAGCAGCAATAATTGTAGCACATGAGCTTTTTAGTTCGATTAGTGTATCTTCCATTTCACTCATCATCAGTTTAATCATTTTCTCAGGATCTTCTGCTTTATCAAGTAATGAATTG
>SABI01000192.1 GCA_009929055.1 Spirochaetia bacterium
TCAGAAGGTCTATCACGAAATAATAAAACACTCATCATTGCTATCAAATTTAAGCAAAGAAGAGATTTTAAAACAAATACTTATTATAAAGCTTGTTAATGACATTCCTGAATTTCTTGATGTCGATATGAAAGAGTTAGAAACATATTTTTCTGAAGACAGTCTCGATGACCGATTAGATATCTTTTTAAAAAGTGATGATGAAGTGAGAGATATTCGGGGTAAACACATATCGATGATCTTTCAAGACCCCCTCACTTCCTTAAACCCAGTAATAAAGATTTGGATGCAAATTGCTGAAGCTTTGATGCTCCATCACAAATTAGGGAAAAAAGAGGCCAAACAAAAAGCAATAGAGTTACTCACTATGATAGGGATACCTGATGCCCCTCAAAGGGGAGAAGATTATCCTCACCAATTTAGTGGAGGGATGAGGCAGCGTGTTATGATTGCAATGGCCCTCTCATGTAGCCCCGATATCCTCATAGCTGATGAACCTACCACGGCACTTGATGTGACTATTCAAGCTCAAATATTAGATCTCATAAAAAACCTCTCAAAAGAGCATCAAACTTCAGTTATCATGATTACTCATGACCTAGGAGTTGTTGCTGAAATGTGTGATACAATATGTGTGATGTATGCCGGAAGAATCGTTGAACGAGCTAGTGCAGAACATCTATTCTATGAGCCTAAACACCCTTATACAATTGGCCTCCTTAATTCAATCCCCCGCATTGATCGAGATAGAAATAAAAGACTTCATACTATAGAAGGTTCTCCACCCGACTTAGTAGATTTACCTAAAGGGTGTCCATTTTTACCACGCTGTGAATTTGCTTTAGAAAAATGTGCTCACTATGCACCTCCTGAGTTTACCATTAATGGAGATGATAATTGGAAAGCAGCCTGCTTCCTTCACGAAAAGGGACAAGATAATGGAAAGCAATAAGATATTATTAGAAGTAAAAGAGATGAAAGTGCATTTCCCTATAGAAAAAGGGATTGTCTTTAAGCGTACAGTAGGTCACATACGGGCAGTTGATGGCCTCTCATTTACAGTAAAAGAGGGGGAATCTCTTGGCTTAGTTGGAGAAAGTGGATGTGGAAAATCTACTACAGCTATGGCAATTGCCCAACTACAACCATTAACAGCAGGGAGTGTCTTTTTTGAAGGAGTTGACCTTACTTCGTTATCTAAAGAGGAGCTAAGAAAGGCAAGGATGAATTTCCAAATCATCTTTCAAGATCCCTTCTCTTCTCTCGATCCTCGTATGACAGCGATTAATATTATCTCTGAACCTCTTCATATATTTTCAAAAAAAGGGATTATTACTATTACTGATGAAGAAATTGAGAAAAAGGCCCTTCTGTTAATGGAAAAATGTGGTCTTTCAACAAGTTTCAGAGATCGCTATCCACATGAGTTCTCCGGAGGACAGAGACAAAGAATTGGAATCGCTCGAGCCCTTAGTTTGGAACCTAAACTCATACTAGCTGATGAACCTGTTTCAGCCCTCGATGTCTCTATTCAGTCACAAATACTTAATTTACTTAAAGACCTTCAAAAAGAATTTAATCTCACTTTCTTGTTTATTGCCCATGACTTAGCAGTAGTTGAATATTTTAGCTCAACCATTGCAGTAATGTACCTTGGAAACATTGTTGAAAAAACAAGTTCCGAGCTCTTATACAAAACTCCTCTTCACCCTTATACCCAAGCACTCCTTTCAGCTGTTCCTCTCCCTGACCCAAAGATTGCTGCAATGAGGGAGCGAATTATATTAAAAGGGGACGTCCCCTCTCCATCAAAGAAAAGGATAGGTTGCCCATTTGTTGAGCGTTGTTCAAAAGCCTTTGAAAGATGTAGTATTGAAAAACCTCAATTAAAAGAGATAGAAAAAGATCATCTAGTAGCCTGCTTTCTTTATGAATAGGAAGAAGATGAGAAATATATGATAAAAATTCAAGTTAGACCTTTCCCTCTAAAGTTAAGAAATCCCTTTACTTTAGCCCATGGCTCTTCAAGTGTAAGAGAGAATGTCTTTATTGAAATAACTATGAACGGCTGCACAGGATATGGAGAAGGACCAATAGTTCCCTACTATCATAACACAAAAGAACAAGTAATTGATGATATCACCGAAACGCTCAAAGGATATAAAGAGGGTGAAATAGTTGAGATGATAGAGAAAGGAGTTACTCCACTTTTCAAATTTAGCACGTCAAGGGCTGCCTTTGATAGCGCTGCTGTTAATATTCGATCTTGCTCTATGAAAAAAAGTCCCTCAGAAATTCTTGAAGTAGAAAAAACACACAACTTTATCCCTTCAACGTTTACTATTGCTTATCATGACGATATTGATAAGATGGTCTCTATTGCAACCTCTTGTGGGTTTCAACGGCTAAAGATTAAAGCTGGCCTCCCTGGAGACATAACTCGTATAAAAGCGATAAGAGAAGCCTTACCCGATGCTCAACTCTTTGTCGATGCCAATCAAGGATGGAGTGTAAATGAAGCACATATGAATCTTAAAGAGTTAGAAGGATATAACATAACTCTTGTAGAAGAGCCAATCAAAGGGTCACCCGAAGAGATTGAAGAGGTCGCAAAAAACACCTCGATTCCAATCTTCCTTGATGAAAGTATCCAACGCATGGAAGAAGTAAAACTATATAGAACTAAAGCTCCTCATCTTAAAGGAATTGTTATTAAGAGTGCCAAAATTGGGGGACCTTATGAAACAAAGAAGATTATAGGAGAAGCAAGAAAACATAATTTTCTTATCTTCCTCTCTTCAATGGTAGAAAGTAGTGTTGGTATAGCGAGTGTTGTCCCATTTATCCCTATGTGTGATTATATTGACCTTGACGGACCACTGCTTATTACTAATGATCCTTTTAGTGGGTTAAGCTATGAACATGAACAATTAATCTTGTCGAGTGGTGGGTTGAAACCTAATCAAGAGATTGTTAAGCTCTTTAGTATCACTCTAGGAGGGGAAGAATATGGCTATAGTAATCGGCGAAATGAAGGAGAATGAGGCCACAATTTGTGCCTTTATCGCTTGTAATTCACTCATTGGCGTCCGTTATAATCATACTCTAGAAGTTCTCTCTTCTAGACTGACTGATGCTCTAAAAAATAATGAGCTTTTAATTGTAGCGAAAAAAGACGAAGTGATAGTTGGGTTTGCTTGGATCTCCCCTAAAGGAGCATTTTCTTCAGCTCCTTATTTAAGACTTATTGCAGTTGATGAATTAGTAAGAGGTCAGAAGGTGGGCTCTCTCCTTTTAGAGGCTTTTGAGAATCTTACCTATCATATTGGGAGAGATTTCTTTCTTCTTGTATCTGACTTTAATGAAGATGCCCTTCGGTTTTATAAAAGACATGGATATGAGAACAGGGGAGTTCTCCCTGATTTTGCTCGCCCTGGAATAACAGAATACATTATGGTGAAAAAGAGAAAAGCAGATGACATTTGATGAATTAACCAACCTTGAATTAGCTCGTCAATCCTTTACTACAAGTCACCTAAGAATTGAGAAATGGGGAACTCTTCTGTATGAGAAGATGTGGGAAAGTGGAGAGCATATAGATAACCCTCTTTTCGATATTGCTTCTATTACTAAACTTTTTACCACTACAGCACTCCTTCGTCTTATCACAATAAAAGTCCTTAAAGAAGAGACCTCTATTAAAGATATTCTTCCTCTCTACCCTAAAAGTATTCATAATATTAGGGTGAAAGAGCTCTTAACACACAGTTCAGGTCTTATTCCCTGGTATCCTTTTTATGTCAGAAAAGAGAAATCAATAGAAGAAATTCTAGAGGAAATAGTAGAGAAGAATCCTCTCACACCAGGGACTGTGTATTCAGATATCAACTTTATCCTTCTAGGAAAAATAATTGAATCAGTAACGAATGAGTCACTCCAAGATGCCTTCAAGAATCTCCTCTTCATTCCATTACAATTAGATGAGACTACGTTTCACCCAAACACATATAGGTGTGTTCCAACCGAATCTGGTAATAGAATTGAAGCTGCCATGTTGAGAGATAGAAACCTTTCTTTTCATAATTTTAGACCACTAGATAAGGCAATAGTGGGAGAGTGTAATGATGGCAACTGTTACTATTATTTTAAGGGAGTGTCAGGACACGCTGGACTTTTTTCGAATGCAAAAGATCTACATAAACTCTTACATGTTTATAATAAGAATAATAATGAATATTTACTTCCTTCCCTCGTTCATAAAGCACTCACTAACCAAAAGGAAAAGCGAGGGTATGGTTTTCAGTTAGGAGATAATTATCCTCATGGCGGAGTAGGGCATACAGGATTCACAGGAACCTATCTCTATCTTCATCCACAGTTAGGATACACCATCTCAATCCTTACCAATAGATTACATTCTCCTCATCCTCACGACATTAAGCCCTACAGGAATGGTATGGTGAATAAAGCATTGTCGATGTTTGAAGGGATTAGTTCTTCTTCAATAATTTGAAAAAGTTCTTATTTATATGCTCAATAATTGTATTAACCTCTACCTCTTTCACTTCAGCTGCCTTTTCATATATTGAAGAGATATAAAGGGGGGTGTTGGGTTTACCTCTTTTATCTTGAGGGGCTAAAAATGGGCTATCTGTTTCGAGAAGGAGAGACTCAAGAGGGACGTGTTTAAGGACTTCTCTTAGTTCAACATTCTTTTTATAGGTGATGGGACCAGCAAATGAGAGTAAGAAGTTTTTAGAGAGGGCAAAGTCAGCAAATTTCATATCAGAAGAGAAACAATGAATAATGCCACTATAAGGAAAAGAGTATTCATTTAATAGACTCATCATTTCCTCATCTGCTTCTCGAACATGCACTACAATAGGCAGTTTAAGTTCCCTTGAGAGTTCTATTTG
>SABI01000193.1 GCA_009929055.1 Spirochaetia bacterium
GCCGCATACTCATAAGCGTGCGGCAAATCCATATCTAGTTGTTTATAGAACATGTCTTTGCCTGTTTTGACGGCCACTGATGATTTGTTGGTGATAGTACCGATTAAGGATTGTAGTGTGGTATCGAGCTGATCGGCTGTCGCCACTCGATTAACGAGCCCCTGTCTTATAGCAGTACTGGCATTGATAAACCCACCAGTGATTAGCATCTCAAAGGCTTGTTTGCGAGAGAGGTTGCGGCTGACAGCAACGGCAGGCGTTGAGCAAAACAGCCCGACATTTATCCCAGAAGTCGCAAACTTAGAGTCATCGGATGCAACCGCTAAGTCACATGCAGCAACCATCTGACATCCTGCAGCCGTGGCAATGCCTTGTACTTTTGCGATGACGATTTGCGGCATACGATTGAGAGTCATCATCATGTGACTGCATTGCTTAAATAGCGCACTATGAAAGGCCTCATCACTATGGGCGCGCATCTCTTTTAGATTGTGACCGGCACAAAATGCCTTGCCAGTAGCAGTGATGACGACCACGCGAATAGTATCGTCTTGTGCGATATCATCAAGCTCAGTTTGTATAGCTGTCAGCATGCTGACCGATAGTGCATTGAACTGTTTGGGGCGATTGAGCGTCAAGACGACAACATCATCAGTGCTATTTTCTCTAAGAATAAACGGCTCGTTTGTCTCATTGGTGTTTCTTGCATTTGTAGTATTCATCTCTCTTCCTTGATGAGTAGTATTCGATATCGTTAATCATAGCATGGCCTGTTTTCATACCATAGGGTCAAGAATTGCAAACAGAAAAGATCAGATTGCTATTACAGAAAGATTCCCTAAAGTTATGATATTCTCTAAGGAATACTCAGAAGAAGTTACTAAACTGAATAGAACAGTATTCTTAATGGATCTTATAGCAGAGACAGTAAGTACTGATAAATTCAATAATTCAGTATTCGGTAATATAAGACAGCTAATAGACTCTAAGAAGCTATATCTGAAAGCAAACCCAGAATCTGTTACTGACATAGATTCCTTAGCCAGATATATCTATGACAACCTACAGAGTAAAGAGATACTAACCTCAGCTGAGAAGTCTGGAGTATCTGTGGCTACTATTAAGAGGATACTTAATACACAAGGGATTAGATTATCAGATAGTGCTGACACTGTAGCAGAGGCTACTATAGGACTCTCCGCTACAAGGAACGGAGGAGCAGGTTCATATTCTAATATAAATGATTTGCTCAATCAGAAGAGTCCTTTTACTACTGGGAACTACAAATATCTGGTGGATAAAGATAGCAAACCACTCACTGTCCAGTCTTTTACTACATCGTTACAGGACTTTATTTCTACAGTTAAGTCTTCTGGTACAGTGGATATCAATAATGTAAGAGCTATACATACTGCACTATTAGATAACTCAACCTCAGATAACAAGATTGCTCTTATGCTTGCATCACAGGGAGTAAACTCAAAGGCACTTGACATATTGTCTTATAATATTAACATTGATTCTAGTGGTCTTTACAGTATAAAGGACATGAATCAAATTATAGGTGGTGAAGGTAGTAAGAAAGAGAAGTCTATGCCTCTGTATAACCTCAATGAAGAAACTACATACTATTATCCATCAGTGGCAAGACAGTATACTAAACTCAATAAAGATATATGTTAAGGAGGTTTTATGAGTTGTTCGCTTAAAGAAAGAAAACTACAGAATGCTTCAAGATTACTAGAGTATGCTGATGACTTTACTAAAGTTATTACAGCACTTGAGACACATGATATTAAAGACACTCTCCTCGATATGAGGAGGGTGGCTAATACTAAGGATGGGATGATATCCTATTTCTTTGGAGAAGAGTTTAAAGACTATGAGGACTTTGCTTCAAGGTCTACTGATGACCAGAAAGAATACTTTAGAAGTTCTATTAACTCTACATTACAAGTTATATGGAGAAATGCTGAGAGACCCATGGAGTTACTCACAGCAGTTAATGCTGGCAGAGCTACATATAAGTACCTTAAATACCTCTCAAGACTAGAAGCTGCACCTACATTACTCTCAGGTACATACAGAAAGATAATGAGTGTTTTTGGAGTTAATGGACTAGCAGCAGATTCTTTTATGCCTAAGCAAGCCAAGCTGGAACAGTATGAACCTGCAAGAAAAGCTTTCTTCTATATGGATGTTATAAGAAACTATTCAGACAATGCTTCTAAAGCTCTGGCTAACAGGGTGGATTTGCTTCTTACCCATACGGCTAAGGATAGTGCTTTCACTGATAACAAGATTACTAAGGATAAGTTAATTAAGCTAATCCCATATGTAGATGGTGGTAGGTTACTTGAGGATGGGATCAATGATACTAATCTTAGATCAGAGCATGCAGTAGGTAAGTTTATGTTGTTTGCTTCTACCAGGGATGTTGACCTTGATTTAGAAGAGAGTACAAGAATCTATAATAGATTACTTAAGTTCAGGGAAGACTTCAATGTTATCAATTATGGCAAGACTCTTGAAGGAGACACATTTGACGGGGATAAATTGTACAATGAAGCTCCAGATGATACTATACTCGGCTTCATAAGAAATCTTCGCAAAGACCTGCATAATATGAAGGATGAGATGGATAAGACAGGAGTAATCTTAGACGAAAAGGACTCTGATAAGATTAACAAGATTCTTGATAGACTTGATTCGTTTACTCCAAGGAAGAACTACTTGCCTTTCAATGGTGAAAAGGATTCTATGTTTACAGTAATAAGAGATACTTCTCTTGAACATGATGTCAATCTGGCTCACTGGCTAAACGAAAGAAAGAGCAGTGATATCAATGGAGATGTAGGGGACTTCCTTGGTTCTTTCCATAATAACTTATTTGGTACTTCTTTTATGGCTAATGACCTTGCAATGTTTATGTCCAGTGCTTACCTTAATAAAAGTTTAAGTCTCGATGAAGCGTGGTTTTCTGAGTCCTCAGCACGTAAAGAGATCTATGCCAACGTAAGAAACCTGGTATCATCAATAGATAAACTATTGCTTCCCTCTGATGTACAGAGAACTCAGTTTGCTAAGACTGTATATGAGATGCAGAATATGATGAGCATAATCCCAGTGATGATGTTGATGAAACCTCTGTCTGCGTTTAAGAATATTATATCTGGTAACATGGCTCTTATGCAGAGGATTGGCTTAGAGTACAAGGATAAGAGTGGGAAGTATGCTGAGTACAAAGTACTCCGAGACATAGTAGAATCAGAAGCAGATAAACACTTAGTCTCTGTAGGTATGTCAGAAGAGTTCAGAGCATACAAAGCAAGTCAAGCATTTGACCCCACAGAGAGAGTATCCAGATTCGCTGACTTTATTGCAGAAGGATTTGGTATTGGTAACTACTCTGAGACCTACCATAAGTTCCTTACTGTTAAGGGTACTGAAGAAGGTCTTCGTAAGCATACTAAACCATTACTCTTTAACAGAGCATACAAAGAGATTATTGCTAAGGGAATAGATATCAATGATGACAGTCCTGCTAATGTTGCAAAAATCAAGGCTATAGTAGACGATCTCAAGATAGGAGTATACTATGATGTCAACGCTGCGTTAGGTAACTATAACCCGCTAAATAAACCTTATACATTCCATTTGATGCAGAAGACTGCTGATACTAGAAGTATGATTATACTTGGAGGACTCTTAAGGTGGACATATATCTTTAGACATGCTTCATTCTCTGTCATGGAGAACTATATTACAGGTCTTACTAAGCTTAGTAATCCAGAAGCTAGTATGAAGAATAAAGCTATCTCTGCTTCTATGATGGGTAGCTTGCTAGTTGGAGGATTCATAGGACTCTATGAGATACTAAAGGATACTCTTGGTGCTGAGATGGGAGACTATAAGTACGCTGTGCCTATTCTTGACGCAGCAAATCCCATGCAGGAAGTAGCTCCTCTCAAAGGGCTCTATGCTCTTACTGCAAGTATACTTGACTTACCTATGGACAAAGATACTGCTGACCAGATTGCAGTAGAGAACCTTAGATTCTTTGGTGGGTTAGCTATAGACCCTAATAAAGATATGGTGAGAGATATAGAGAATGGTCAGTATATTAGAGCTCTTATTCCTAAGATGGACCCAGGGTATAGACTCTATGACGCTGTCATGAATCCTCATATCAGTGATCCCAAGGCTACTGAGTTTGATTTGCTTAAGAAAGAGAGAGCTATAGGGCAGGGATTAGGTGTGTTTAATAACCTTAATCCAGTATCCTATGCTAAGAATATCTATGCTTACTTTAATATTAAAGCTACTAACAATGATAAAGCTACAGAGGACTTTAGAAAAGAATATTTCATGAATACCTTTGGCAGACTTACTGGTTTTACATACTGGTCAGAGAATAAAAGATATAAGAAACTATACTATAGTAAGTATGACGGATACTATAACAAGAGTACTTATGACAGATATCAGTCTGCTAATGTGTACTTCAAAGAGAATAATTATATAAAGAATTCTGATGAAGCAGATAAAGTTCTTGACTATATTTCTAAATATGGTAGACTGCCTAAAGGAGGTATGAGAATATGAATGCTAAATTTGCTTATCACATGGAGGATCTAAAGCTTTATCTAATCAACAGAGTAAAGGCTGGTGCTCACAGAGACCAGGTAGTACTTGAGATACTTAGAGACTTTGCTCCTGAGGTAGCATTCTATAAGTGTCCTATAGATATGATAGAAGAATTTGTTGGTCAGTTGTACGAATTGGCTTACATTCTAATAAATAACAAACCCATTGAAAGGATGTTGAAATGAACCCACAAGAATTAGTAGAACAATTTGGACCCGAAGTTATCCTTGTGATAGCTAGTACAC
>SABI01000194.1 GCA_009929055.1 Spirochaetia bacterium
AGGTATTATAGTCTATTTGCTTGAACCGCCCACTACGGATCCGTACGGTGGGTGGTGTGAGAGGTTGGAGCCGTGAGGCTCCCGCCTACTCGATGTATTGTATAACAAAAACTATTAAAGATAGACTTTTCATAAAACTTGACTACTCTATCCTTAACGTGATACGTTATGCGGTACGTATATTTATTATACCCTACAGAGAGGTTAACTTTTATGAATGCATTGCTTGCGACCATGGGGACCACAGGGAGCGCTACATCAGCGAGTTCTACTGGGTCAATGACCACTACTTTTATCACATTTGGGCTGATTATTTTAATTTTCTATTTTCTTATCATTAGACCACAGAAGAAAAAAGAAAAAGAGACTAAAAACATGCTTTCTACTATGAAGAAAGGGGATAAAGTAGTTTCAATCGGTGGAATTAGAGGAACAATCGCTATAGTCAAAGAGACTACTGTTGTTGTGAAAGTTGATGACAACACTCGTATTGAATTTTCAAAGAATGCGATTGCTCAAATCATCGATAGAAAAGCAGAAACAGTCTCTTCTAGTGAACCAAAAGAAGAGAAAAAAGAGACAGTTGCTCCTTCTCCAAAGAAAAAAGTGAAAAAAGCACAAGCTGCTCCTACACCCTCTGCAGAACCTGAAGATGCAGTAATAGTTGAAGAAACACCTGCAAAAAAAGATTCTAAAGATAGCAAAAAAGAGACTAAATAGAGAAATCGAAATCATACGGAGAACATCATGAAAAAACGAGGGCGATTGTTGATCGTTCTTCTGGTTGCGGTTGTGTGTGGGATCTTCCTATTCCCTACCGTGAAATGGTACGCTTTTGTACCACAGGAGACAAAAGATATTGCAACAGGATCAAAGATTCAGATTAGGGAATTTGCACAAGGACAAGCAAGCAGAGATCTTAGAGTACTAAAAGAAGTATTTGCAGGTAACGCTAAAGCCCCAGTGCCTTCAGAGTATTCATATCTTATAGATGAAGCTAAAGCTAACTATAAAAATATGAAGAAAGATACCCCTAAGTCTTGGACGATGGAAGACCTTTTTAAAGGCTTTTATACTGAAAAAGACCTGTTTGACACTATCGAGAATGGATATAGATCTAATTTGTTAGATTTAAAGAGTCTTAGTGGCAAAATCTTGCAACTTGGCCTTGACCTTCGTGGTGGTATGTCTATTTTGCTTGAAGCTGATAGCGCTGCATATGAAGCAAAAAATGGAACAACTTTATCTAATGCAAGAAAAGGGGAGCTTATCAGTGAAGATATAGCAATCCTTAATGAACGTATTGACCAATTTGGTGTCTCTGAACCTAATATCAGAAAGCAGGGAGCTGATCAAATTTTGATTGAAGTTCCTGGAGCTGCAGACCCAGAAAGAGTTAATAGTTTCTTACGGGGTAAAGGTTCTCTCGCTTTCCAGATTGTAGATAATGATCTCACTAATCAACTCAATACCTATTTTGCTGAAAACCCAAGTGAAGTCTATACTGATAAAGGTGCCTTAAAGCAACCAGATTTTCTCCCAGCAGGGAAAATTGCAACTGCTTATTATGTAAATGATGCCTATGGATTAGATGAGCTTTCATCTTACGTTGTGTTAGACGAAGAAATTGGTCTTGATGGTATCCATATTGCTAATGCAATGGTTGGATCAAACGCAATTACTGGACAACCTACTGTTAACTTTGAACTTGATACAAAAGGGGGAGAGCTTTTCTATAAACTTACCTCCACACACACCGGCGAGATGATGGCTGTTGTCCAAGATGGTAAAGTAAAAGCAATGGCAACCATTACGGAAGGAATTCGTAATAACGTACAAATAACTGGATTTGGCCAAAGTGAAGCAGCAGACCTCTCAATTGTTCTAAAAACAGCTGCCCTTCCTATCGAGTTGATTGTAGTGAGCCAACAGGCTGTTGGAGCTTCTCTTGGAGAAGACACAGTTCGCTCAGGTCTTATTGCAATCCTTGTTGGTCTTTCCCTCGTCTTTATCTTCATGGTGGTAATTTATAAAGGAAGTGGTCTTTTTGCAGACGTTGCACTTCTGTTTAACCTCATTATTCTCATCTCTGTCCTCTCTGCATTTAACCTCACCCTCACCTTAACAAGTATTGCTGGTCTAGTGTTAACAGTCGGTATGGCAGTTGATGCTAACGTAATTATCTTGGAGAGGATTAAAGAAGAACTCAAAGTTGGAAAGAATGCTCAAGCTGCTGTTAAAGCAGGGTTTGGGAAAGCTTTTTGGACTATTATGGATGCTAACGTTACGACCATTATTGCCGCTTTAGTCCTTTCTCAATTAGGTTCTGGAGCAATTAAGGGATTTGCAAACACCCTTGCAGTAGGTATTGCTAGTAGCATGTTTAGTGCTCTATTTGTAGTTAAGCTTATGTATGATGCCTCCTTGTCCGGGAAAAAACCTAATCTGAGCATCAGCTGGAGGAGGAAGTAAATTATGGCTAATAAAATATATCCAATAACAAAATTTAGATTTATTGCAGTTGCCTTTTCAGCAGTACTTTTACTCGCTGGGATTGTTGCCTACATTGCCTTTGGTGGATTTAACCTTGGAATAGACTTTCAAAGTGGATTTTCTCAACGTATACAAATTGCTGATCAAGCTCTAAATATTACCTATAGTGGAACCGATAGTGTCACTTTAAACGTCTCAAACGGTTCTATCTCATTAGTTGTGAGAGATGGCGATGGGTCTAAATATCTAGAGTATCCTGCTGCAAATTATGCAACAGTTGCCGATATGGCAAAAGCTCTAAATAGTGCGGTTGATGGCCTACAAGCTACAGCAATCCTTAAAGATGCCTCACCTACTTCTCTTATAACAGGATTTGGCCTTCCAGCTTTATTAGATGCTAATGGTCTTGTCTTAAATAGCAGCAATCAAAAAACTTCAGGTTATGTTACTATCGATGATATGAGAAGCACCCTTGGTTCAAGTGCAAGTGTTCAGATTGTGGGAGAAGAGTTTCAACAAATTTTCCAAATCAGACTTGCTAATGAAGAGGGCCTTTTAGAAGACGAACTTTCAACACAAGTGAGTGAATCCCTTACTAAGACTTTTGGTGAAGGGTCCTTTGTTGTTCTACAAAGTGACTTCGTAGGTCCAAAATACTCTAGTACACTCTTAAGTGGTTCTATCCTTATTGTAGTTGTTTCTATTGCATTAATCTTGTTATACATCTGGTTCAGATTTAAACTTGCTTTTGCTTTATCCGCAGTTATAACGCTCGTACATGACACGTTCTTACTTATTGGCTTCATTGTCATATTCCGCTTAGAAGTATCAAGTACAACGATTGCTGCTTTATTGACTATCATAGGGTATTCATTGAATAACGTAATTGTTATCTTTGACAGAATTCGTGAAAACAAACCTTTGTTAGTTAATGCTTCTGTAATGGAATTAATTAACACAAGCGTCTCTCAATCTCTTTCACGTACTCTCTTTTCATCCTTTACTACAATCTTAGCTATTCTTCCTTTAGCAATATTTGCTTCTGGAGCAATACAATTATTTGCAATAGAGATGGTCTTTGGTATCTTCGTTGGTGCTTATTCAAGTAACTTCCTAGCCCCAGCCCTCTTTATGTGGATATCTAAGGATAAAAATGAGGCTCAGCATCAAAAACGTCCTGTTCCTACAATTGAAGCTAAAGAAGAATCTATTGTCACACCTAATGAAGTTGAAACAACGGTTCCAAGTGCAGAAAGAAAATTAAAAGGGAAGCGTCAACAAAAGAAATAAGAGTCTCTTATATGTGAGTATTCTTAGGTCGCCACACACTTCTTTGTGATGTAGGCGACCTCTTTTTTTTTGGAGGAATTTATGCTCGTAATACGATCAAAAGTATTAGGATATTGTAACGGTGTTTCAAGAGTTATAGAAATGGCTCAACAGTGCATTGACCTAGCAAAAGAAAAAGGGGTAGCCGCCTATACTATAGGGTGGTTTATCCATAATCCCAATGTTGTTGCAAGATTTGAGGAGCAAGGAATGCTCCTTATTCATTCTCCAAAAGGGGTAAGTCCTGGAGTTGCCCTTATTAGAGCTCATGGGATTCCAGATACCTTGCGTCTAGAATTTGAAGAAGCCCATTTTACTTTAATAGATGGAACGTGTGGTACTGTAGCTTACTCTCAACAGCTCATAAGAAATGCAAAAGATAATCAACAAGTAATAATCATTGGACTTAAAAACCATAGTGAAGTGGTAGGCCTCTCTGGAGTATTAAATAGTAAAGGAACAATAGTTCCTACTATTGTTGTAGAAGGAGAAGAAGATCTTGCATCAATTGAACATGATTCAAAAAAAGAGCTATTAGTAGTAGTTCAAACTACGTATGATGCCGACATCTATGCTCACTTATTAGGACTTTTACAAGAAACATACAAAGATAGAATAGTTATCGCAAATAGGCTTTGCCCTTCAACTAAGCGACGCCATGATTCTTTACTTAACCTGATGAATATTGTTGATGCTATTTTAGTTGTAGGAGGGAAAAAAAGTGCCAATACAGCAGCTTTAGCTAGGGTTGTTGAGGATGGCGGACTTCCTGTATGGCACATAGAAGATAAAAGAGAGATCCCTCAAGAAATATACAGATATGAAAAAGTTGGAGTTACTGCAGGAACTAGTACCCCTGAAGAAGATATTCGTGCAATAATAGATATATTAGAGGAGAGAGATCGTTGACAATACCTACACGATACTGTTCATCCGAAGAGCAGCTAGAGATAGTCAGAGGGAAAAAAGCATTCATTTGTGATATGGATGGGGTCGTTTATCATGGAAATAGAATCTTACCAGGGGCAATAGATTTTATTAAGTGGCTTCAGAGCAAT
>SABI01000009.1 GCA_009929055.1 Spirochaetia bacterium
TATCTATTGTTTCTCGAGGGAGTGCTGGTGGTTACACTCTTTCAGTACCAACTGAGGACAGAAACCTTCGTAGACGCGCTTACTATATAGACGAGTTAGCTGTTCTTCTTGGAGGATATACAAGTGAAAAAGTTGTTTTCGGAGATATCACTACAGGAGCATCCAATGACCTTCAAAGAGCCACTCACATTGCAAGAAGTATGGTAACTCGCTATGGAATGAGTTCTTTAGGACCAAGAACGTTTGGTAAAGATCATAGTAATGTTTTTCTTGGTAAAGAAATATCTGAATAAATTGAATTATTAAATCCTACGATAGAGATATCTTGAGGGATCCTCAAATGTAAATGATGACAGGCCTTTACTCCGCCTACTGCCATAATATCTTCACTATAAAGGATCGCAGTAATGGTATTATCTAACTTTAATAATCTCATTGTTTCCTGTTCACCCATGTTCATGTCAGTTTGAATATGTCTAATATTCTTTTCATTAAAGGAAATGTCGTGTATCTTAAGCCCTTTTTTAAATCCTTCTTCTTTTTCTTGAGCACTAAATGTTACATAGTCATTAAAAAAGGCAAAGTTCCTATGACCTTCATTATAGAGACGGGTGACAGCATCAACAACAGCTTCTTTCTCTTGTACCACAACTCCACATACTTTTGGAATATCGATATACCCGTTAGCAATAACTACAGGTTTACCACTAAAATATTTGAGTAATATTTTTTTAGTTGTATCATTTTGAAAACGAGAGCCAATAAGGACAAGACCATCGACATTATGGCCAGCCATCACCCTCAAATATTCTTCTTGTTTGGTATAATCCATACCGCATCCTACAATGATGCTTGTATAGCCGTACTTCGAAAATTCCTTTTCAACAAAAAAAGCTGTATTTATATGGTGAATATTTCTGACATCTATCACAATAATCCCGATGATCTTCATCCCATTTTTTGCAAGTCCTCGGGCAAAACTGTTTGGGAGATAATCATACTCATCTAAAATTTTCTGAACTCTTTCCCTCGTTTCTTGTTTTACATCATCTTTATGGTTAATGACCCGAGAAACTGTTGCGTAAGAAACTCCTGCCAATCTAGCAATGTCATAGATATTCAAATGCGACTCCTATTACGTAATAGTGGTACTATACCCTGAATCATCCTGAAATAACATAAGAAGCTTTATTATATCCAACAAAAAAATAAGAGTCATTCTCTTTTTAGTGAACAATTATACCTCGTAAGGATGGTATAGTATGAATAATAGATAAGCTATAAATTTGAATAACTCATTTATACCAATATAATGACAGATCTAATATTGTGTTATAGTTTATAGATGTAGTCAAAAAGTGACTATATATAAGAAAAATATGAATAGATTAACAGAACATTTTTTGAAACATTCTCTAGGAGTATTCACTAAAGCAGAAATTGCTACAGCCATTGAAGGAACTGAGTATAGCCGCAATGGACTTATCAAACGGGCAATCGCCAGTGGTGATATTATCAATATCCGTAGAGGCCTTTATTGCCTTTGCCCTGAACTTCAAAAAAGCCCAATCAGTGTGTATAGCTTAGCACAGAGAATATATGGTCCAAGTTATATTAGCATGGAGTCTGCTCTTAGTTACCACGGCCTCATTCCTGAAGCAGTCTATACCATCACTTGTGCGAGTTTTAATAATAGTAAAGAATTTAATACTCCTTTAGGATTGTTTAGTTATAATCGAATACCTCAAGACATCTTTTATGTCGGAGTTGAAAGAATCAAAGATGAAAACAATAATATATTTTTTATGGCGTCACCCATAAAGGCCTTAGCTGAATATTTGTATGTACATATGTTATCTTGGAAAGATCTTGTTGAACCTATAGAGAGTTTACGGATAGATGAAGAGAGATTTAATGAGATTAATCGGAAAGAAATAAGAGTGATCATGGATAATTACCATAATGGACGAGTCAAAAGATTTCTTGAAGCGTGGGTTAAAGAGGTAACACTATGAGTATTCAAATTATTCAGCAACGACTAAATATGTATTCATGTAAAACAGATATTGAAGAAATCCAAGCAATGAGGGAAATTACTCAAGAGGTGGTTCTTGCAGCTCTCACACGGGGAGGATTTTTTGAACACGCAGCATTTCAAGGAGGTACTTGTTTACGGATTTTTTATGGATTGAATAGGTTTTCTGAAGATTTAGACTTCGTTTTAAAAAAACCAATATTGAATTTCCAATTACTTGATTATCTTACACATGTGCATGATGAACTAAAAACTTTTGGGTATGATATAGAAATTAAAGATCGAAACAAAGCTGAAGGTGCAGTAAAACAGCCCTTTTTAAAAGACAAATCTATAGGCAAGATTCTCACGTTAAAATATGCTGGAAAATCTAGTATATTAAAGCAGATTTATATAAAATTAGAAGTAGATTCTAATCCTCCCTCTGGTAGTAGCTATGAAACAAAATATTTAGATTTTCCTTTTGCTTCAGCAGTTACGGTACAAGATCTTTCCAGTCTCTTTGCAGGAAAAATTCATGCACTGCTGTGCCGAAAGTATCTTAAGGGACGAGACTGGTACGATTTTATCTGGTATACCAGCCATCAAACTGGTGTCAACTTCGAATTACTTTCATCAGCCATTATACAATATGGATCTTGGGAAAACACCCACATAGAGATTAATAGAGAATGGTTATTGCAAGAAATGGAACAAAAAATTATCTCAATTGATTGGAAAAAGGCCAAAGAAGATGTGAGACGCTTTATTCCTGCCATTGAACAACCTTCTCTTGAAGTATGGCATAAAGAGTTTTTTTTATCTCAATTAGCCAAGTTGAAAGCAGTACTTTTATAAGTTAGTTTTCCCTTGGGCTTCCCTTCCAATAATAAAGAATTCACCCCTTGACAACTGAATTTTCTGTGTTATCATGAACAAATAGAGTTCTGTAAGCGGTTACGAAAACAATTTAGCTTCTAGTTGTAAGTTTTTCTACTGTTAAACTAGTCATTACAACTTAGACTAATTGCACAGAATGTTTTTTTTAATCGTTTTCGTAAGCGATTACATAATAAAAGGAAGGGGTTCTATATGATTTATTCTTCAATTAATTCTAGTTTTGATATCACTCACTATCCACAAGTAATACAAGATGCTATCAAGTTTTTTAAACATACCGATTTTACCTCTTATGTAGATGGAGAGTATGAAATAAAAGGAAGAGATATATTTTTTCAAGTTAAAGATCTGACAACTCTCCCTGTAGAGATAGCTCGACCAGAGGTTCATCGTACCTATATTGATGTTCAATTCTTATATTCTGGAAAAGAGCGAATTGGAGTTGTTGATGATACAGGACTTAATGAAGTAGATGAGAACCTCCTTGAGAGTCGAGACCTCTTATATTACAAGAATATAAAGGATGAAACTTTTATCACCATGAAAGAGGGGGACTTCTGTGTATTTTTCCCTAGTGATGTTCATAGACCTGCGTGTGAAAGAGATGGAGAGTCAAAGATACGAAAGATAGTTTATAAGATTAATATGAATCTTCTCAATAAGAGGTGAAAAGGGGCTGTATGAAATTGATTAATTGGGGAATTATTGGCTGTGGCAATGTAACAGAGGTAAAAAGTGGGCCAGGACTCTATAAATCTGAAAACTCAAATTTAAAAGGGGTCTTTAATCGTAATATTGATAAAGCTATCTCTTATGTAAATAGGCATGGACTTGAAAAAGTATATAAGAGTGTCCAAGAGATGTTAGCTGATGATGAACTCGATGTTATTTATATAGCTACTCCCCCCAATTCTCATAAAGAATATGCTATTGCTACCCTTAAAGCCGGTAAGATTCCTTACATTGAAAAACCAGTAGCATTATCTTTAGAAGAAAGTATGGAAATTAAAACTCTTTCTGAAACATTACAGATTCCAGTATATATAGCCTTCTATAGGAGAGGACTCGATAAATTTATCAAAATTAAAGAACTTCTCGATAAAGGTGAAATTGGGTCAGTAAGATATGTCTATGTTACCCAGATAATGAAAGTGGAAGAATCTGAATTAAATCGTACTACTTTGCCTTGGCGTGTAATCCCCTCTATTTCAGGAGGAGGAAAGTTCCTCGATATGGCAGTTCATGTTCTTGACTGTTTAATCTGGTATTTTGGAGAAATGGAATCTATAGAAGGCATTGTAGAAAATAGAGGTGGCTACTATGAGGCTGAAGATACGATTGTAGCCAATTACCGTTTTAAGAATGGAATTGTTGGTTCAGGAACTTGGTGTTATGTAGCTGATAAAGAAATCAATGAAGTTCACATAGTGGGGGAGAAAGGACGCATAGTCTATGACGGATTGTCTGCAACCTCTTTTTATGTAGAAAAGAATGGTGAAACACAACAATTTGAGTTTGAACAACCCACCCATGTCGCCATGCCGTACCAACAGGCAGTAGTAAATGAGTTAATTGGTAAAGTTAAGAGTTATGCTAATTTTCAAGAAGCTATTAACCTTGTTGAAATGACAGATTCATTATTAAAACAGTATTACAAATAGAAGGAAATAACATAATGAGAATTAGATATGAAGAGATGGTGAAAACATTTGAGAAGATACTACTAAAAAAAGGGTTTAGTGTAGATATTGCTCATAGAAGTGCTACACTTTTTGCAAATAACAGCCTAGACGGAGTTTATACCCATGGAGTAAACCGGTTCCCTCGAGTTATTTCATATATCGACAAGGGGTATATTAAAGTAGATGCTACTCCTAGTGTAGAGGCGAGAATGGGCAGTTTTGAACGATGGAATGGGAACCTTGCTATGGGAAATACTAATGCTGAGTCTGCCATGAATCGGGCAATTGAATTGGCAAAAGAGTGTGGTATTGGATTAGTTGCCCTAGGAAATACAAACCATTGGATGAGGGGTGGAGCCTATGGATGGCAAGCAGCAGATGCTGGAATGATAGGGATGTGTTGGACGAATACCATGCCTAATATGCCTGCCTGGGGAAGTAAAGATAGGAATATTGGAAATAATCCTTTCGTCATGGCAATACCACGAAGTAATAAAGAGCATGTTGTTGTTGATTGTGCAATGGCCCAGTTCTCTTATGGGAAAATTGAAGAATATAAGCTCAAAGGTAAACAACTTCCTGTTGTTGGGGGATTTGATTCTGATGGAAAAGCCACTACAGACCCTACAGAAATAGAGAAAACATGGCGAGTCTTACCAGTAGGATTTTGGAAGGGCTCTGGGATTTCTATTGCCCTTGATCTCATTGCAGCTATTTTAACTAGTGCCAATTCTACTACAGCAATTGGGAAAAAATATGAAGATGAATATGGTGTCTCCCAGGTTCTTATTGCTATCAATCCTGAGGCTATGAAACATAGTATTTCAACCGATGATATTGTTAATGAAGTCCTTCTCGATATCAAGTCTTCAGAGAAGGCAGACCCAGATACAGAAGTCTTGTATCCAGGAGAAAGGGCTTTTAAAACAAGAAAAGAGAATGAAGAGAAAGGAATCCCTGTTGTTGAAGAGATATGGGAATCTATCTTAAAAATGGTGTAGTTATCATTCTTGTATAGAGGATGATATTTAATATAAAGGAAAAAGGAGTTTTTTATGAAAAAAATTTTACTGGTTTTGTTAGTAGTAATTCTTAGTTCTAGCATGTTTGTTTTCTCAAGTGGAGCTAAGGAAACTGAAGGTAAGGTTGTAACATTAAGAGTTGCACATAACCAAACCTCGTTGGTAAATCCTTACCAATTTGGTCTTAATAAGTTTGCCGAAGAGTTGAAGAGACTTTCTGGTGGAACAATGACTGCGGAAGTATTCCCTGGAACACTCGGGACAAATGAATCAGAATTAGCAATGAAATTGACAACAGATACTGTCGATATGGTAGTTGCTTCTCCAGGATTTATGTCTGGAACAGGAGTTAAAGAATTTGACCTCTTGTCACTACTGTACCTCTTTGATAGTTTTGACCATTGGGAAACCACTATTGATGGTGAATTCGGTGATACAATGAAAGAACTTATCACAGAGAAGACCAAAAATGAATTTAAAGTAGTTGGATATTACTCCTCTGGGGTAAGAAACTTCTACGGCAAAAGACCTATCAATGTCCCTTCTGATGCTGCAGGTCTAAATATTAGAGCACAAGGTTCTCCAGTACAACAAAAGTTCTGGAAACTTGCTGGAGCTAATCCAATTAGTGTCGGCTGGGCTGAACTCTATCAAGCTCTAAACACAGGAACTGCTGATGCAGCTGAAAATGATCATACCAATATGATGCTGCAAGAACACCACAAAACACCCAACGGCAAGTATACTTCACTCACCTATCATGACTATACAACAAGATTGTTACTTATGAATGGCAAGAAATTTGACACCTATACACCCGAACAACAAGGGTGGATTCTTGAAGCCGCTAAAGCATCTGTTGCAGAAGAAAGAGCTGTTACCTACAAAATGCTTGGTGAATCAAGAGATAAAATCATCGCCGATGGTGGAATGATTAATGAAGTTAATCTACCTGCTTTTAAAGCAATCGCTCTTCCTATACAGGATGAATATGCGAAAGCTAACGGGATGGTAGAGCTTCTAGAAATGACAAGAAAGTAATTATAAAAGATTTATTCTGAGACTACCATGTATCATCTATATGGTAGTTTCAGATCTCTTTTTAAGGAGTTCTACATGGAAAAATTAGCTAAGTTTGTGAAAAATATTGAACTGGGGATAGGGATGCTTGCTATTTCAGTCTTTTTTATAACCATAGTCATCCAGGTTTTCTCTCGATATGCAGGCCTAACTGTCATGTGGACGGGAGAAGTGAGTACTTACAGCTTTACATGGGCTGTTTTTATGGGTGCCGGTGTCATGACGTATGAAAACAAACACTTTGCATTTAACTCATTTCTGGAAAAATTATCGTTTAAAAATCAAGAAATATTAAAAATTATCATAGCGGTAATTGTCATGATTTTTTCAGCAGCTATTTTGTATTACGGAATTTTAATAACAAGCAAATTCTGGAATTATAGATGGATTGAATTCCCTGAAGTTAAAATGGGCTATACCTGGTTATGTGTTCCTATTTTAGGTGCTACTAGTGTGTTGTACTGCCTAAATCATATTTCTAAGTATGTACATGCTATTAAACATGGAGGTAGCTCAGTATGATCCAAGTTCTACTTGTTCTTCTTTTTATTGCACTAATTGTAATAGGGGTTCCTATTTCATATGTAATAGGAATAGTAGCCTTTTCTGGCGTTATAATGATTCCTAATTTGAGTGGAATTGTAGTATTTATGAAAATGTTTACTGGCTTGGGCTCTTTTGTTCTCCTGGCAGTACCACTTTTCATTCTTGCTGCTAACCTGATGAATCATGGTTCAATCTCAAAACGATTGATTGATTTAAGCGTTGCCTCAGTTGGACATATTCGTGGGGGTCTAGCTCATGCCAATATTATCGTTAGTATGATTTTTGCCGGAGTTTCTGGCTCATCACAAGCTGACACAGCAGGTGTTGGTAAAATTTTAATCCCTCAAATGGAAGAGAATGGATATGATAAAGGAACAGCCGTTGGTGTAACCGCTGCATCCTCTACCCTTGGCAGTATAATTCCTCCAAGCATTACTATGGTTGTCTATGCTGGAATTGCAAACGTCTCTACAGGAGCATTGTTCTTTGTAGGACTACTGCCTGGTATTCTTTTAGGGTTAGCGATGATGGCTGTTGTCTATTATTTTAGTGTAAGAAAGGGTTTTCCTAAGTCCGAGAAGACCTCACTTAAAGTGAGGATGAAACTCCTTTTGATAAACTTTCCAGCCCTCTTAACTCCTGTAATTATTATTGGGGGAATCGTTACTGGCCTCTATACTCCTACAGAAGCAGCAGCTTTTGCTTGTGTCTATGCCCTCTTTATTGGAATGGTTGTTTACAAGACCATTAAAGTAAGAGACTTACCAGGGATTGTAAAAGAGACGCTTAAGCTTAGTTCCCTCTCTTTATTTGCTTTAAGTACAGCTAATGCTCTCGGTGAATTACTAGGGTATTATAATGTTTCAACAAAAGCTGGGCAGTTCTTTTTAAGTATTCCTGGTGGAGCTACATTTTTCATGTTTATTGTCATAGTATTTTTCCTATTCATTGGAACCTTTATGGATGCAGTGCCTGCAATGATTCTTTTTGTCCCTATCATTCTCCCTGCAGCCCTTGCTTTAGGGGTCGACCCCATCCATTTAGGATTAGTTATTATTATGACGTTAGCTCTTGGCCTTGTAACTCCTCCATATGGACTTTGTCTTCTTATCGCAGGCTCCATTTCAGGCTTGAGTATCGAAAGATCTTTTAGGGGCGTTCTTCCCTATTTCTTGGTAGGAATCATTGTCCTCTTCTTTGTAGCTTTTTTCCCAGGATTGATTATGGGAATTCCTAAAATGATAAATCCTCTCATGTTTTAGAGAGAAAGGTGTATAAATGAAAGTGATACTCATTCCAGAACCTTACAAGATAATGGTGAGTGAAGCTCCAATGGAAGTTCTTCAAAGTGATATGGATGTTTTGATTAAGGTAAAATCTGGTGGAATCTGTGGGAGTGATATGCATGGATATAGAGGATCTTCTCCCTTCATTCAATACCCAGTAATTCCGGGGCATGAATTTGCAGGAGAAATTGTTGAAGTTGGAGAGAAAGTTCTTGATTTGCTCGTTGGAGACCATGTAAGTGTAGACCCTGTTATTAGCTGTGGAGAATGTTATGCTTGTAAGTCTGGTCGCTACAACGTATGTTCGAGTCTCCAGGTGAGGGGAGTAC
Organism: Spirochaetia bacterium; assembly: GCA_009929055.1. Lineage (GTDB taxonomy): Bacteria > Spirochaetota > Spirochaetia > Sphaerochaetales > Sphaerochaetaceae > SABI01. The sequence goes on from SABI01000009.1 coordinate 8,860, forward strand.
ACGTGGATGGGGGATTTAAGGAGTATGTTTCTATTCCTTCAACCTCTTGTCATAAAGTGAAGAAAAGTATCCCATGGGAAGTGGCTTGTTTAGTTGAACCTTTTACCATTGCTTCTCAGTCCCTTTCTCGAGGTAGCATAACAAAAAATGATATTGTATATGTTGCAGGGGCAGGAGCTATTGGGTTAGGGATACTTTTGACAGCCAAGAGTTCAGGAGCAACTGTCATCATTTCTGACATCTCAGATGAGAAATTAGTAAGAGCAAAGAATATAGGGGCAGATTATGTTATCAACAGTAGTACGAATAGTCTAAAGAAATTTATAGAAGAGTCAGCATCGATTGAAGGGATTACTTTAGCTATAGATGCTGTAGGACATCCTCGTATCATCGAAGATATTCTCCCGAATATGATGCCTACAGGGAGAGTTATTCTTTTAGGATTCCTGAAAGAACCTTCCAATCTTGTGCAGATGGAAGTAACAAAAAAAGAGCTCGATATTAAAGGCTCTCGCCTTAGCTGTAACAGATTTCCCATTGTTGTCGATTGTATAGAACAAGAGCTTATCCATCCTGAGAAGATAATCAGTCATACCTTTCATTTCACTCAAGTAGAGAAAGCAATACAACTACTTGTTGAAAAACCAAATGAGTGTGCTAAGGTTATTCTCAATTTTGAATAGGCGAAAAAGAGGGTTGCTTTCATTTCATTTTCCTAGAACACATAATAGCTTGTTGATAAAAAGATAGAAATCCCTTTTGTTTATTCTAAAGGGGCTTCTTGTTTACCCTGATTGGATAATAACTAGCCGATGAAAGGTTGTTACAGATAGCAATCGAAAGTATCTGTTAGCAAGAGATAAAAGTGTAACCGTGATTTGGTTTGAAGGAAGTCTAAGGCAAAGCTGTGAACCTACCTACAGAAATCACAAATAAGACTAGATTAGTGGGTGAGATTACAAGAAGTGACTAACCCTAGATTACAATTAATTAAGTGATGAGATTTCTACCGATTCATTTGTGTATTGAATTTGTCTAAGGTGAAAAAGGTTATACATTAGTAACGAGTATAATCAAAGTATATTTCACCTCTTTATCGGAGAATTTTTAAGATTTAAGAGAGAGACAACTATAGAATAAAGTGATAATTAACCATTTCTTTTTCTATTTATAACTGTTTAATCCCTTTGTGTCTAATAAAACAACTCATACTACCTTGAACTACACTCTTCTTTATTCTATTATGTGGTACGTTTACTAATAGGTACAAGGAGTATGTGATGCACATATCATTACAAGAGCTGAGGAGAACCTATGGGACTCTCCATGCAGTCAATGATATTTCTCTCGAAATCCCCGACAACTCAATCTATGGAATTATAGGTAAAAGTGGTGCGGGTAAATCAACCCTTGTCCGTCTCATCTCCCTTTTAGAAACTCCCGATAACGGTAACATCTTCTATGCCTCAAAGAGGGTAGATAATCTCCCAAAAGACCAGATGATAGCTCAAAGAAGGAAAGTTGGAATGATTTTCCAAAACTTCAACCTTTTTAGTTCTAGAAATGCAGGGGAGAATATTGCTTACCCATTAGAGATTGCTGGAGTAGATAAAAAGACAATTGCAGCGAGGGTAGATGAACTACTCGATATTGTTGAACTTACTGGTAGAAAGAATGCCCCTGTGAGCACCTTAAGTGGTGGCCAGAAGCAACGTGTTGCTATTGCTAGATCTTTAGCTAACCATCCAGATGTCCTTTTTTGTGATGAGGCTACAAGTGCATTAGACCCCCAAACAACCCGCTCAATCTTAGCTTTATTAAAAGACCTGAAACATAAAATGAATCTTACTGTTGTGATGATTACCCATCAAATGGAAGTTGTTCGAGATGCCTGTGAGTATGTTGCAGTTCTTGATGATGGCCTTGTTGTTGAAACAGGAAAAGTAGCAGATGTATTTGCTTCCCCAATGAGTAATACTACAAGAGAATTTTTAGCGAACCTTACTCCTCTAGCTAACCCTGTCGACTCTAAATACAATGATTTAGTACGATGGAGTGATGAGGGAGGGCGGTTTACCTTACGTTTTAGGGGAACTCTTACAGGAGAGCCTGTATTATCGCGGATACAGAAAAAGTATGATGTTGAAATAAATATTAGGGCTGGGGGGATACAATCAGTTAGTGGAGAAGATGTGGGCACCCTCATTTGTGATATCATCGGTGAACATGATGAAGTAGACAAAGCAGTAGCAGCCCTTAAATTATCAGGAATTATTGTTGAAGAGGAGAGTATACACGTATGAGCCCAATGACCAATCTTGTCCTTACCTCTACACTCCAAACCCTCATCATGGTAGGTTCTGCAACCCTCTTTTCTCTCATACTAGGGCTCCCATTAGGAATTTTATTGTGTATTACTGGAAACGTTGAACAAGGGGGAATTATTCCAAAACCTCTTTTAAATAATATCTTAGGAAGAATCGTGAATGTGTTAAGAAGCTTTCCATTTATTATTCTTATGATTCTATTATTTCCATTATCGAGAATAATAGTTGGAACAAGTATTGGTACTGTTGCAACGATTGTTCCTCTCTCAATAGCTGCGGCCCCATTTGTTGCCCGAATTATTGAGAGTGCACTAAAGGAGGTGGATCCGGGCGTTATTCAAGCCGCCCGTGCTATGGGATCTACGACGAAGCAAATTATCTTCAAAGTATTGCTTCCTGAAGCTATGCCAAGCTTAGTTTCTGGAGTTACTTTGACTATCATCAACTTAATAGGCTACTCAGCGATGGCTGGAGCTATTGGTGGTGGAGGGCTTGGAGACCTTGCAATACGATACGGCTACCAACGTTTTAGAGGAGATATTATGACTATCTCTGTAATAATTATTTTGGTACTTGTAGAAGTAGTGCAAGTGATAGGAAATAAATTGAGTGCCCATATGATGGGCAAACGATAAAGAAAAGGATCTTTTCACAGAAGGTGAGAAGAAGTAGGAGATACAAAAATTATGAAAAAAACAATTGCTATTACACTTATTGTACTATTATTTGCTTCTGTTGTGTTTGCAAGTGGAGCAAAAGAAGCTCAAGGTACAGTAACTTTGAAAGTTGGAGCAACACCAGAGCCTCATGCAGCTTTCTTAAACTTAGTCAAAGAAGAACTTAAAACTTCTGGAGTAAATTTAGAAATTATTGAATTTACAGACTATGTAACACCAAATAAAGCCCTTGAAGATGGACAAATTGATGCAAACTTTTTCCAACACATCCCTTACCTTGAATCTTTCAACAAAGAACAAGGATACCATTTGGTAAATGCTGGTGGGATTCATATTGAACCAATTGCCCTCTATTCAAAAAAATACAAATCATTAGATGCTCTCCCTACAAATGGATCTATTGCAATTCCTAACGATCCAACTAACGGTGGAAGAGCATTATTACTCTTACAGAGTGCTGGACTCATTACATTAAAGAGTGATGCAGGTATTACTGCTACTCCATTAGATATTGCTTCTAATCCTCATAACCTGAAATTCAAAGAAATTGAGGCAGCAAGTCTACCAAGAGTATTAGCAGATGTAGATGCTGCTGTAATTAACGGTAACTACGCTATTCCTGCTGGCCTTAAAGCCAATGTTGATGGACTTGTTATTGAAGGATCTGACTCTCCATACGTAAACGTTATTGCAGTAAAACAAGGAAATGAGAATAATAAAGCAGTACAAGCATTAGTAGCTGCCTTGCAAAGTGTTACTATTAAAGATTATGTTGCTAAAACTTATCCTAATGGAGAAGTTGTAGTAGTATTTTAATAGCTAATAACTAGTAATCATTGGGAGACATTTGTCATGGTAAAGGGGATTATATGAATAGTGCAAACATCATATCAATAGCAGCCTTAACCATGGTTCTTGTCTCCCTTTTTACCTTTATCGTAATTAGCTTGTCTCTTAAGAGAATGGAAAAAGAGTTAAGGATTACCCTTGATGAACACACCCAGAAAAATCTACAACAACTCACCAGTATTGCTCAACTAACTCAAGGTCAACTATTTCAAATCAATGAGACTATAGATAAGAAGTTAGAAGCAATAAGAGGTGAGAATGAGAAAAAGCTTGATCAAATTAGAAGCACAGTAGAAGAAAAGTTACATGCAACTCTTGAGCGTCGTCTAGGAGAATCTTTTCAGTTAGTATCAAATCAACTCACTACAGTAAATAAAAGCTTAGGAGAGATGAAGTCGTTAGCTGATGGGGTAGGAGACCTTAAAAGAGTCCTCACAAATGTAAAAACAAGGGGTATATGGGGTGAGTTCCAACTTCATGCAATATTGAGTGAATTTTTTACCCCCGATCAGTATGATACAAACGTTGCTACAAAAAAAGGGAGTAGTGAGAGGGTAGAGTTTGTTATTAAGCTCCCAGGAAACACCCCAGGAGAACATGTCTTACTCCCTATTGATGCAAAATTTCCTAAAGAAGATTATGAAAGATTACTTGATGCACAAGAGCATAATCAACTAGATGTGATAGAAGCAATGAAGAAAGCTATAAAGATGAGGATAAAACAAGAAGCAAAAGAGATTAGCTCTAAGTATATACACGTCCCTTATACTACTGACTTTGCAATTCTTTTCCTTCCAATAGAGGGATTATATGGACAAGTTCTTCAACTACATGGGCTTGTAGAAGAATTGCAAAATCAATATAGAGTCACTATTGCAGGACCAACTACTTTGATGGCATTATTAAATAGCCTTCAGATGGGTTTTAGAACCCTTGCTATTAGTGAGCGTTCTAGTGAAGTGTGGCAGATCTTATCGAAAGTGAAAACTGAATTTAATAGGTTTGGCATCTTGCTTGATAAAACAAAGAAACGACTCGACATGGCTTCTAATGATCTTAGTATGGCATCAAAAAAGAGTGATACCATACAGCGAACACTACGGTCAGTTGAGTCAACAACAAGAGAACTACTTGAAGATGAAAAAGAGGAGATAGAAGAATGAATTTAAAGGGAAGAAGTTTACTTACACTTAAAGATTATAGTAAAGAAGAGATCATCTTTTTACTCGATTTAGCCGATACCTTAAAAGCAAAAAAGCTTACGAAACAAAAAGAAAAACTCCTTGAACATAAAAACATCGTCCTCATATTCGATAAACCTTCTACAAGAACTCGTTGTGCCTTTGAAGTTGCAGCATTTGATGAGGGGGGACAAGTAACCTTTTTAACAAACTCACAAATGGGAAAGAAGGAGTCGATTGAAGATACAGCAAAAGTGTTAGGTCGCTATTATGATGCATTGCAATATAGGGGAAGTAGCCAAGAATTAGTTGAACAACTTGCCCATTTTTCTGGTATCCCTGTCTATAATGGCCTGACTGATATTGATCATCCGACCCAAGTATTAGCAGATTTTATGACAATACGAGAACACTCTAAAAAGAGGCTCGATGAAATAAAAATGGTCTACGTAGGAGATGGAAGAAACAACATGGCTAATGCCCTCATGATAGGGGCTGCAAAAGTTGGGATGCACTTTGTTGTCTCTACCCCTAAAGAACTCTATCCCTCTGCTTCTTTCCTTAATTCATTACAAGGCGACCTTAAAAAGTCTAAAGGAACCATTGAAGTGATTATTGATCCAATAGAAGCAGTAAAGGGAGCTGATGTTATCTATACTGATGTGTGGGTCTCTATGGGTGAAGAGGATCAAATGGAAGAGAGAATCAAACTCCTTAGTCCCTACAGAGTAGATAAAAAACTCATCGATGCTACTAACAACCCAGATGTGTTATTCCAACATTGTCTGCCAGCTTTTCATGATACTCACACATCAGTAGCAAAAGAGGTGAAAGAGAAGTTCGGCCTCGATGAAATGGAAGTAAGTGATGAAGTCTTTAGAGGTAAACACTCAATTGTATTTGATGAAGCAGAAAACAGAATGCACACCATAAAAGCTGTAATGGTAGCAACAATGAGTGATGTGTTTTAAAAAGAATCTTGAGTAATAAAAGTTTTATAAAATGAAATAGCAGATGAGAGATTTTCTATAGAGAATCTCTCATTTGCATTATGCATTCGACTTAACTCATCATTATTCATAACAGCTGGAGTAAAACGATAGACATTATCACACAATCTTTCATAATGGAGAGCATCAGAACCTCCAGTCATTACATATGGGGTTACGATTGTTTTTGGAAACACACTAGTTATAGCTCTCTCTAAGTGGTTAAAAGAGGGGGTCTCTGTTGAACCTATCCTTGAAGAGGGACTCTCATATAAAATTTTATATGAGATATTACTTCTCTTATATCTTTGAATAATACTTGAAGCAGAGTCCTCAGGGAGAGTGCGGATATTTAACACGGCAGTTGCCTTAGATGGAACAATATTTGCAGCTTCACTACCTTGAGTCATTGTGACTGTCGATGTACTCCTGATAAGGGCATTCATTGTGGTGTTTTTCTTAAAGATAGAAAAAATAATTGGCTTAAATAGCCATGAATTCAATAGAATGAAAGCAAAAGAGAATGGGGCATGCTCTCCTAGAGTATAGAGCATCTTTTTAATAGGAAAAATCAACTTAGTTCGATTCTGGTGGTATTCAATATAAGCAATTTCCTTGGCAAGAACTCCAACAGAAGTTGGGTTTCTCGGTGTTGAAGAGTGCCCCCCTTCAACTATTGCTTCTAATTGAACATGGGCGTTGCCCTTCTCAGCTACTCCAACAGCGGCAATAGGCTTTTCTATTGCCTTAAAAAATCCTTTTACTACAGCCCCTCCTTCATCAAGAACTACACTAAAGCGTATATTTTCTTTAACCATTCTTTGTACAATTAAAGAGGCCCCTTTTTCACCACGAGTCTCTTCATCGCAGCCAAAAGCAATATACCATGTCCTTTTTGGGATAAATCCTTCTGATAAGAGTTGTTCAATTGCTTCTAAAATAGCTATGAGAGAGCCTTTATCATCAAAACTTCCCCGTCCATATATATACCCATCTTCAATGTTCCCTGAAAAGGGGGGATGAATCCACCCTTCAATAGTTGCCGGCACTACATCTTGATGGGCACAAAGGAGGCCAGGGAGGAGAGATTGATCTTTTCCTTTATAGATGAATACAAGGTTATTAGTGTCACTATATTCCCTAGTTAGAGAGGAAAAGGTTAGTGGGTAGGTTGACTCAAGAAAGCGATGGAAAGAAGCAAATGAGGGCCCTGATGAAGCTACAGTTTCAAAAGTCGTGGCTTGAGAGAGATGCTGGGCTGCTTCAAGAGGAGTCTTTCCAGAAGAAACAGGGTATGGATGAACTAATTTTCCCCTTGCTTTCCCTCTTATATAGATTGTTCTTACTAGAGCAACGAGTAGAAGAAGTGACACAATTGCCAAAAATGACATAATTATATCTAAAATCACGATATAACCCCTTTAAGTAGCCCAACTTATGTTGGCGATTCATACATTTACATGTTATATTGTATCATACGTTAAGAAAAATTTAAGATAGTTGGTACATAATAATGCCTAAAAGAATCAATCACGAAGAAAGAAAAGAGAAAATTTTACAAACAGCCCTTAAGATATTTGCCCGTGAAGGGTACAAAGATTCTAATTTGACTCTCATTGCAACTGAATGTGGAATATCTCGACCTACAATTTATCAATACTTTAAAGATAAAGAACAAATATATTATTATGCTGTAAAATTAGTTACAGGAAGAATGTTTACTAAATATGCCGATTATGCGTGGAGTACAGTTGATCCAATATTACTAAGAATTCAAAATATTTGTTTCGATATTATAGACATATCAAAAAAACATAGAGGAGAACTTACCTCTTTAATGGACGTTATGCTCCAATTAAAAAAAGAAGGAACAGATTTTTCTGATATCATCTTAAGAAGAACTGCAAAATTACATATTTTATTTAAGCGTCTACTCAGGGTAGGTATTACAAATAAGGAAGTTGTTGAGTGTGATATAACGAGAATCACCCAGCACCTAGTAATCTTGCTTGAATCTTTTTGTTTCCAACTTGCTTTCCTTGATAATTTTGACATAAAAGGATCAAAACAGCTTGTTGCCAATTATCTTGAATCTTTGAGGCTAGTTGATTCACACCATTTCATTGTTTCTTAACTAACAAATTGCCCTTCCCCTCTATTTTTATTATCTTATGTGGTGGTACGTAGGAAGGGAAAAGAAACATGAATATTGAAAACATGACTATTAAGTTACGAGAAGGTTTAGCATCTGCACAACAGATAGCTAATCAGTATGCAAATCCGACTATTGAAGTTGAACATCTCTTTGTTGCCTTGTTAACACAAAAAGAAGGGGTATTCTCTCCATTGTTCGATACCTTGAAAATATCAAAAGAAGAGTTATTAAAAGAAGCGACTTCACTAATAGAGCGCCTACCAAAAACATATGGTGGCTCTACAAACATAACGATATCTCACTCTCTCAATAACCTCTTAGAAGCATCAATGCGAGAAAAAGAGGGCTTTAAAGATGAATTTCTCAGTGCAGAACATATCCTGTTAGCAATGATTGAAATACCGAGTAACATACAGAAACTATTAAAGAGAGTCTCTGTTAATCGAATAGATATCCTTGAAGCATTAAAATCAGTAAGGGGAAATAACAGGGTGACTGATGAAAACCCCGAAACTCGCTATCAATCCTTAGAAAAATATTGTAAGGACATGACTGTTCTTGCTCGAAATCAAAAGCTAGACCCTGTTATTGGGCGCGATGAAGAGATAAGACGAGTGATGCAAGTACTATTGAGAAGAACTAAAAACAATCCTGTCCTCATCGGAGAGCCGGGAGTAGGAAAGACAGCTATTGTTGAAGGACTTGCTCAACGTATTGTTGCAAAAGATGTTCCAGATTCACTTCTATCAAAAAAACTCCTCTCTCTTGACCTTGGAGCCCTTATTGCGGGGGCAAAGTTTAGAGGAGAGTTTGAAGAGCGCCTAAAAGCTGTGATTGCAGAAGTTGTCGCCTCTCAGGGGGAGATCATCCTCTTTATTGATGAACTACACACCCTTGTGGGCGCTGGTGCCGCAGAAGGATCTACTGATGCCTCAAACTTACTCAAACCTGCTTTAGCAAGAGGTGAACTGAGGGCAATAGGGGCAACTACCTTAGATGAGTATAGAAAATATATTGAAGCTGACAAAGCACTAGAGAGAAGATTCCAGCCAGTATATACAAAAGAGCCCACAATTGAAGATACCATTGCTATTCTAAGAGGGCTCAAAGAGAGATACGAAGTACACCATGGAGTGAGAATCAAAGATGAGGCTATTATTGCAGCAGCTACATTGTCAGACCGCTATATAACTAGTAGATTCCTCCCTGATAAAGCAATTGATCTTGTTGATGAAGCAGCAAGTCAATTGAAAATAGAGATAGAGAGTCAACCTTTTGAAATTGATCAAATAGAGAGGCGAATTTTACAACTCACTATTGAGGAGCAAGCTCTCTCAAGAGAGACTGATCAAAATTCAATAAAACGACGTGATAAGATAAAAAGTGAATTAAGCCAAATTAATAGTGAACGTGATGTATTGCAACTTCAATGGAAGAACGAGAAAGAGGCAATTCAATCAATTAGAGATAAAAAAGCAAAACTTGAGCAATTTAAACAAGAAGAGACGATAAGTGAAAGAGCTGGAAATCTTTCTCGAGCAGCAGAATTACGTCATGGCATTATTCCCTCATTAATGAAAGAAATTGAAACACAAAGTGAATCTCTTAATAAAGTTCAACAAGGAACTCACCTTCTAAGAGAAGAGGTTACTGATGATGACATTGCAGCTATTGTATCGAAATGGACAGGCATCCCAGTAGCTAAAATGCTCCAAGGTGAAGCTGAAAAATATATACATCTCGAATCAATTCTTCACAACCAAGTAATTGGACAAGACGATGCCATTCAAGCAGTAAGTAATGCAATACGGAGAAATAAAACAGGAATAGGGGATGAAAAAAGACCTCTTGGATCATTTCTTTTTGCAGGCCCTACAGGAGTTGGTAAAACAGAACTTGCAAAAGCATTAGCTCAGTTCCTCTTTGATGATATAAAAGCCCTTACTCGAATCGATATGAGTGAATATATGGAAAAGTATTCAGTTAGTAGATTAATTGGTGCCCCTCCAGGATATGTTGGATACGATCAGGGTGGACAGCTTACTGAAGTAGTACGAAGAAGACCATATTCAGTCATTTTGTTTGATGAAATAGAAAAAGCGCATCCAGATGTCTTTAATATCCTCTTGCAAGTGCTTGATGACGGCCGTCTTACTGATGGACAGGGGCGTATTGTCGACTTTACTAATACGGTTGTTATTATGACGAGTAATCTTGGAAGTGAGTACTTAAAGGGAAGTATCACCTTCACTGAAGATAAGAAAATGGTGGAGAGTGTGATAAAAAGTTCATTTAAACCAGAGTTTATCAACAGAATAGATGATATCATCATATTCCACCACCTTGAAAAGAGAGATCTTAGAAAAATTGCAGCCCTTCAACTCAGCATCCTTTCGAAACGGCTTCTAGCTAAGAATATTACACTCCATTATACAGATGATGTATTAGATTATATTTCAGAAGTTGGATACACACCTGAGTTTGGAGCTCGACCTATAAAAAGAGCTATTCAAAATAGAATTGAAAATGAATTGGCAAAGAAGCTTCTCTCTGGTGAATTTATTCAAGATGATCATATGTATATGAGCATAGTAAATCATGAGGTGGTATTCTCAAAGACGAGATAAAGCATTATATGAGTCTATAGTGTCAATGTCGGTGACCCAAGAGGGGTCACCGCTTTCTATATTATTAATATATTTATCAACTAAAAATGTTCTCATTGAACTGGTGTTCTTCTCTTTTAATGCTAATTCTACTACGTTGCTACTACATAACATCGGGTGCCCTGGAGTTGAATGATAAAAGACCCTCACCCCATCATAATCCTCTAAATGGTCTAATAAGAATGCATAGTGCTCTTTTTTGATTAAAGGGGCATCACTAAGGGCTATTGCGCAGCATTGTCCTTTAGTGATTGCTTGTAAGCCTACTAATGTTGAGCTAAACTGTCCTTGAGAATAATTGGGGTTATGAAGAACTACCAATGATGGGTGATTAATGAAACTATATGTTTTTAAGGTATCTAACACCTCGGGTTCATAACACCCAGTAACAAGTACTACTTTAGAAGAAGCTTCCAAAGCACTCTCTAAGGCATGAATTAACAATGGCTTTCCTTTATAAGGGAGCATTAATTTATTAAAACCCATCCGTTTTGCCTCTCCTGCTGCAAGGAGCAATACTTCCACCTTTTTTCCCTCCATTAGATGGTAAAAAGGGTAACATAATTGTCAAAGCATTACCATTATGTTTATACTCATCATTATGATTGCAACATATATTAATGGTATTGCCATCCTTATCGGTGGATTATTGGGTTTGCTCATTGGAAGTAAGTTGAGTGAGCAGTTTAAAGAAGTCGTTTTTGCCTCAGCTGGTCTTGTTACCCTCGTGATAGGGATTAAGATGGCCTTAGAGACGAATAGCTTTCTAGTCCTCTTGTTCTCTATGGTTCTAGGAGGGCTTATTGGCTACCTCATTGGTATCGAAAAAGGAATATTGAAAGCTGGCTCTTGGATGGAAAAAATATCTATGCGAAAAAGCAATAAAGATGAAGTAACTACCACTGGCTCTCTTTTTGCAGTAGGGTTTTTAAATTCATCAGTATTGTTTTGTTCAGGAGCTATGGCAATTGTTGGCTCTATTTCAGCAGGAACTGTAGGGGATTATAATTTAATATTTATCAAATCGGTAATGGACGGGTCAATGGCAATCATCTTTGCTGCTGCCTATGGTCCTGGTGTTCTTGCTTCAGCCCTTTCTGTCTTGGTCTATCAAGGATTTTTTACTATTATGGGAAAGACTATTTCTCCATTATTAAAAGAGAGTGGATTAAATGAACTCTCTGCTGTTGGAGGAATTCTCCTCATAATGATAGCTTTTAACCTTATCGGAATTAAGCAATTTAAGACAGGGAACTTTCTTCCTGCCCTTGTCCTTGCCCCAATTTTTGCATTCTTAGGGACAATTATTCTCACTGCACTCCCCTTTTTATAAAAAAATAGGGCTGGAAAAACCAGCCCCATATATGATAGTTAGATTATTTTTTTCTTGCACTTTTCATAGTAGAGCTAGAAGACTCATCACGTGAAATAGGGTAGCGCTTTGTTTTCCAGATATCATTACTGTATTCAAGAATTGTTCTATCACTACTAAACTTTGCCGAGTAGGCAATATTTAATATAGCCTTTCTTGCCCACTCATCTTTGTCTGAGTGATACATCGTGGTTGCTTTTTGGTGGGCATCATTATACCCTCTTAAATCTGCAAAGTGGAAATAACGGTCTCCTTCATCAAGTAAAGCACGGCGTAAAGGTTCAAATATTCCTGGTTCCATCACATTAAAATAACCAGAGAGGAATAAATCGAGACTCTTTCTAATTTCAGGGTCACTACTAATCCATGAGTAAGGGTCGTATGAATAGGAGAGATCTTCAATTTCATCAGCGCTGTGGCCAAAGATAAACATATTCTCTTTGCCTACCTCTTCTGCCATCTCTACATTTGCTCCATCCATTGTCCCTATAGTGAGGGCTCCGTTACACATGAATTTCATGTTACCTGTGCCTGAAGCTTCAAACCCTGCAGTTGAAATTTGTTCAGATAGATCTGTAGCAGGAATAAGGTATTCAGCCATCGTTACTCGGTAATTAGGCAAGAAGTGAACATTCATCAGTTTATTCACTGATGAATCATTATTAACCACTTTTGCAATTGCATTAATTAGTTTGATAATTAATTTTGCATTTACATATCCAGGAGCTGCCTTTCCACCAAAGATGAAAGATGTTGGTGGGAATGAATCAATTCCCCCCTCTTTTATTTGAGAATAAAGCATGATGATATGTAAGGCATTAAGTAGCTGCCTTTTGTACTCATGAATTCTTTTTACTTGAACGTCAAACATTGTATCGGGGTTGAGGATAATTTTACAATCTTTTTTCATGAAATCGACTGCTCGTAATTTTGCTTGGTGTTTTATTTTAAGGAAATCTCCTCTAAAGGTACTGTCATCTGCAAAAGGGGCGAGTTTTGTAATTTCACTATAATCTGTAATCCAATTATCACCGATAGCTTCACTTATTTTTGATGCTAATAGAGGATTGGAGCTCAAAAGCCATCTTCGTTGAGTGATCCCATTTGTTTTGTTGTTAAAACGGTCTGGAAATACAATAGAGAATTCTTTGAACATCCTTTCAGTGAGTAACCTTGAATGTAATGCTGCCACCCCATTAGTTGAGTGAGTTCCAATAATTGACAAATTAGCCATTCGTACTTGTTTTGTAGACCCTTCTTCAATAATACTCAATTTTTTTAATGCTTCTGGTTGAAGAGGGAAGAAAGAGACAGCCTGTTGAAGGAAGCGATGGTTAATCTCAAAAATAATTTGCATATGTCTAGGAAGAGTAGATTGAAGTAACGGTAATGACCACTTTTCTAATGCTTCAGGCATAAGGGTGTGGTTAGTGTATCCAAGGGTATTTACTGTGACATCCCACGCTTCTTCCCACTCTAAATTTTCATGGTCTATAAGGATTCTCATCAATTCTGGAATTGCTAAGGATGGATGGGTGTCATTGAGTTGAATTGCAGCAAACTCTGGTAGGCGCTTAAAGGAAGTATCCTGCCGCTTAAAACGTCTAATAATGTCTGCTAGTGAACAAGCTACAAAGAAATATTGTTGTTTAAGACGTAATTCTTTCCCCATAAAACCAGTATCATTTGGATAGAGGACTTGAGAGAGGTTTTCAGCAAGGATCTTTGATCGAACTGCTTCTACATAATCTCCTTCATTGAATTCTTGGAAATTAAATTCATCAGTTGCTTTTGCACTCCAAAGACGAAGGGTATTAATTGTGCGTCCTCCATAGCCAACAATAGGCATATCGTAGGCTACTCCGTGAACTTGATTTTCACTAATCCACTTGTACTGATCTTTCCCTCCCTCTCGGATTACTTTAACAGAACCTCCAAACTTAACTGTATAAATAATGTCATCACGAACAATTTCCCAAGGGTTCCCATGTTTTAACCAATTATCTGGCTGCTCTGATTGCCATCCATTTCTAATTAATTGTTTGAAAATTCCGTAATTATAGCGAATTCCATATCCGTAAGAGGGAATATCCAAAGAGGCTAGAGAGTCGAGGAAACAAGCAGCAAGGCGCCCAAGACCCCCATTACCAAGGCCCGCATCAGGTTCTATATCAGCTATTTCTTCATAGGCGTATCCCAATGAAGAGATTGCCTCTTTTACCTCATGTTCGAGTTGTAAGTTGATAATGTTGTTAGTCATTGCCCGGCCCATTAAGAATTCAAGGGATAAGTAATAGACTCTCTTCGCACCTGCTTTACGCTGAGTGTCACGAGATTGGTGCCATTGATGAATTATTCTGTCTCGAATAGCTAATGCTAAGGCAGTATAACGGTTTTCATCAGTATTATGAAATTCATCTGCATCTAATGAATATTTTAAATGTTCAGCAAAATCTAAAGCTATAGCCTCTTTATTTGGTGAAAAACGGGTATGCATTTCTTTATTTGACATTAATAGCCTCCTATTTCATTCTTTTAGTGAATGAAATACAATATTATATTATGTATATATATGATATAGTACAGTTATTCAAGGAATCAACCTCTATTAAGGGGATAACTCATTAGAAAACCAGAAATAGTCCAAAAAGTCATACCGTAAGTGATTGACAAAAGG
>SABI01000195.1 GCA_009929055.1 Spirochaetia bacterium
AGCAAAAACATATCAATCGTATCTCAACCTTAGTCAACAGTTTAAAGATCGCCTTACAACGAAGTATTATATTGCATTAGTAAAGGGGAGGGTGCAACTTAGGCGAGGTTCTATTATCATGAATATGGTAAGAGATGAGAAATCTAGACAAAAATTTACTACAACAAAGGATCCCACTAAAGGGAAATATGCCCGAACAGATTTTCGAGTATTAAAATATTATGAGGGATATACCCTACTAAGAATTGAATTATATACGGGTCGAACCCACCAAATAAGAGTTCACTTCAATAGTATTGGACACCCAGTATTAGGAGATATCCTCTACAATAGAACAAGAGGGAGTGAACCAATGATGCTTCACGCCCTCAGTTTGGAATTTACCCATCCCGTTACAAAAGAGAGTATGAAATGTGTAGCCCCTCTTCCCACCCGGTTTAAAGAATATATAAAAAGCCACTAGGTGAGAATGCTAGGGTGACTTATTTGATCTAAGTCATCACTTGCATTTGCTTCAATAAGGGCATGATTAAATAATTTCTCAATTTTAATGGTACTTAGCGTTCCGTGACCTGGGAAAATAACATACCTCTCATCAAGGGTAAGAATTTTAGCCTTAATTCCTTTAAGTAAGAGAGCTTTTTCTAATACACCATTAGTGCTACCTATACGACCAGCATGGAGGACATCCCCTGTAAAGAGGGCATTACCTATCTTAAAGACAAAAGAATCTATTGAGTGTCCTGGAATCTGTAGCGCTTCTACTTGGATACCAGAGAGATCTAGAAACTGCGAATCTTTTAATGGAATAATTGGTAAATCATAGAGAGTAGGGGAGCCAGCATAAATGAGAGGATGATAAATCTTAATAAGAGTACCGAGCCCTGCAGTATGAGAATTATGGCGATGGGTAATAAGGACATGGGCAACATTGTAGCGGTTTTGTTCAATTCTATGAATGAGTTGAAGGTCAATATGGCCTGGGTCGATTAGAATTGCATCACCCCCATTTTCAGGACCAATGAGATAGGAGTTAGAAAAATCATTTAAAGAAAAATGGGAAAATATTTTCATAAATTACTTAAAAGATTGCCTCCTCAAAATTTGAAAATTTAAAAGAGACCTGCTTACGTAAGGTATATCTAAAATCAGTATTTTTAAGATTACAATCAATAAACTGAACATCAATTAAATGAGAACTACTGAAGTTTGAGTAGTAGAGGTCACTCGTTGAAAAATCACAATGACGGGCATCGATGCCCATAAAGTTTGTATGAATAAGGAGTGAATCAGTAAAGGTGCAATTAATTAACGTTGAGCCTGCTACTACTGTGTGACGAGCATCATTATCATCAAACTTACAAGAATCGAATAGGCAAAAATCAAAGAATGTTGAATGAATTGTACTATGAGAAAAATCTACATTACGAAATGTACAACGGGCAAAATTACACATAGATAGTTTAGTATGAGAAAAATCTTTATCACTAAAAAGGGCATCTGTGATAAGCATATCACGATGATTATGGGTGTCACTAAGAGCTTTGTTAATTATGAACAATACCTTTTGGGGGTCACTACTATGCTCAAGACACGTATAATAGTCTTCTACTGCATATTTTTTACACCCTATATGTGAACACGGAATCAATCTAAACATACGTTAATGTATCAAGAAACAACTTATGCTGTAAAGAGAATTACTTGCACAGTAGGATGATTCTCTATATCTTATTACCATATGGAAGAAAAGATTGGAATTGTCACCCGTGGCATTAACAACATATACACAGTTGTTGAAAAAGAACTCTTTATGAATAACAGGGAGTTTCCCTCCTATATGTGTCGAATTAAAGGAAAAGTACTCAACCAAAAAAGGGATGAATACTCCCCTTTGTCGGTAGGAGACTATGTCTTGTTTACAATTCACACAAAAGAAGAGGGGCTTATTACAGAACGCTTAGAAAGGATAAACACCTTTCAGAGGTGGAATGCTAAAAGAAGTATAAACCAAACAATTGTTGCAAACATGGATCTTATTATTATAGTCACTAGTACTGATGAACCCCCATTTCGACCACGATTTATCGACAGAGCTATCGTGTGTGCAGGAAACACTCCAGTACTTATAGTCCTTAATAAATGTGACCTTCCTCTCACCCAAGAAGAGGATGAAAGATTCACTTTATTCAAGAAACTAGGCTTTGATACAATCAACATGAGTGCCTTCGATGCACAAGGTATAGAGTTGTTGAAAAGGAAAATAGAAGATAAAATTGTCGCTTTTGTTGGGCAGTCTGGAGTAGGAAAATCAACAATAGTAAATGAGCTTCTCGATGGCTCGAGTGTTCAACAAATTGGAGATATATCCCTTAAATTTAATAGAGGAAAGCATACAACAAATCACTCTATTATGTTTAAAAATAAGAATATCACCATAGTAGACACCCCTGGAGTGAGGGAGATATTAATTCCTCATACTGACCTTAATCTTATAGGAGAATCCTTTCCTGAATTTAAGAAATCATTAGGAAAGTGCTCTTTTGATATGTGTCTTCATGAAAGTGAACCCGATTGTGATATCAAAAGAAGAGTAGAAAATGGAGAGATTGACCCCGACAGATATGAAAGCTACCTAAGAATGCTCGATAGTATTAGAGGGAGAGAGACTCTTTATGAATCAGATAGACGGTAAGGAAGAATTGTAGTGAGAAGTGAGACAATAAAAGATTTAGAAATTGAATCTGTTATAAAAGATATTCAGCGATATGCCCTAAGTATTGATGGAATGAATGCCTTAAAAGAAAAACCTTTTGTTAGTGATAAAAATGAAATAGAAACAACTCAAGGAATTATCAAAGACCTCACCCTTATCCCCCTTTATAATGAGGTTGAGGTAAGTAGCTTCCCCGATATTGAAATCATTATCACCCATCTTACCCACCTTCCATATTCTCTTAACGGAGAAGAACTCTTTCTCTTAAAAGAATATCTACAAAGTGCTATCTCTTTAATCCATTACACGAAAGCTTCTAAAAGAGGGGACGGAGAGAGAGATAACAGACCTCTTAGTGCCTCCCTTATCGAAGAACTTGAACCATCATTGCACTCTTTATATAGAGAGATAGAGGCTACTTTAGAGACCCCTGGAACTGTTAAATTATCTCACCCCTCTATAGCCCGCCTTGTGAAGAAGTTAGAACAACAGCGCTCTACTCGCTCTTCCTATTCTTCTTCTTTTCTAGCAGAACACAAAGAAATTGCCTCTTCAAACATCCCTTCCTATAAAGATAATAGGGTAGTGCTCCCCATAAGAAACGACAGACGTAGTGAAATACAAGGGTTTGTTCATAGTGCAAGTAATAGCCAAAACACCCTTTTTATGGAGAGCTATCCCTTAGTTGAACTTAATAATGCTGTAGTAATCATTACTCAAGAAATAGAGATAGAAATAGCAAAAATTATTGCATCTCTCTCTAAACAAGCCTTACTTTGTCTCAATGAATTAACTTTATTGAGAGAGAGTATAGCTTATGTAGATTCTCTTTATGCCCTCTCTCGTTATAAAGAGATGACTAAACAGACATTCCCTTCAATAAATGAAGAGAGAGAAATCCACCTTATAGAATCTCGTCATCCTCTTTTAAAAGAAACTTGCGTCCCTATCAGCGTCCATATTGCCGACCCAGTTCGATCTCTTGTAATTAGTGGTCCAAATGCTGGAGGGAAAACTGTAACAATAAAAACTATTGCCCTGTTAGCTTATATGAATCAAACATTTTTTATGATCCCGGCAGAAGAAGGCTCTTCCTTGCCCCTCTTCTCTTCAATATTCACCGACATTGGTGATGAGCAATCAATAGAAAAATCTCTCTCCACCTTTTCGAGTCACATGAAAAGAATTAGTGAAATCCTTAAAGAAGTGAATTCTTCATCCCTCGTCATCCTTGATGAATTAGGTAGTGGAACCGACCCTATAGAAGGGGCAGCCCTCGCAAAAGCAATCCTTCAATACTTGTTAGATAAAGGGGGCATCACCTGCATCACCAGTCACCATAGTCTCTTAAAACAAGCAGCTTATGCTCACCCAAATATGCTAAATGCCTCTATGGAATTTAATGAAGTTACTAACATGCCCACCTTTAGAGTTATCTCTGGCCTTCCTGGAGATTCCCATGCCCTCCATACAGCAAAACAAATGGGACTCCCTAAAGAAGTTATTGCGCAAGCTGAAGGGCACATTGGTAGTGATAATATCATGATGAGTAATATTATTCGGGGTCTTGAAGAGAAAGAGAGAGAAGTTGAACAATTAAAACATTCGATTAAGAAGAGAGAAAAATCTCTGAATGAACAGATAAAAAAAGAAGACCTACGAACTTTAACCCTTAATCAACAAGAAAAATTATTAAAAGAAGGGCAGCTTGTAACACTAAACAGGTTTATAAGTGATAAAAAAAGTGAACTTGAAAATTTAGTTGCCTTCCTTAGGGAAGGGGAAATTACTAAAGAAAAAGTAAGAAAGATGAAAGAGTATCAATCTTCATTAGATGAAAAAGTGAGACAGACAAAAGATTCTATTGAAGTACTCGATAAAAAAATCAATACAAGAAGAAAAAAAGAATCTCATGAACCTATCCAACTGGAAGTAGGGACCGAAGTATATGCTACAGAAAGGAAAAGGGAAGGCGTTATCGTTAGAATTGAAAAAAACGATCGCTATCAAGTCTCGATAGGGGGAGTAAAGTTTACTTTTAACAAAGACGAACTCTCTCCAATTAGAAAGAAAACCCCTATAAAACCAACTATAAGTTATTCAGCAACCATAAGT
Source organism: Spirochaetia bacterium (assembly GCA_009929055.1). Taxonomy (GTDB): domain Bacteria; phylum Spirochaetota; class Spirochaetia; order Sphaerochaetales; family Sphaerochaetaceae; genus SABI01. The sequence goes on from SABI01000195.1 coordinate 4,832, forward strand.
GACGTAAAAATGAGTATAGATGTAAGGGGAAAAACTCTTAATG
>SABI01000196.1 GCA_009929055.1 Spirochaetia bacterium
CTTTTTTAACTGTTGGGCTTAGTTTCTTTTTCTTTAAAACATTTTTTAGATAACACGCTGGAATTGTTGCTTGTATTTTCTTTAATTCTTTGTCTATTTGTTCTCTTGTAAACATACTATTTGAATTTAGAAATCATTTGGGAAAACTCTGCACTTCCATTCCCAAACACATCATTTTTAGGCGGAACTTCATAATTACCTTTGGCTACTTCCATTTCTTCTTCATATCCTTTTCTTAGTCTTTCCTGTGCCATTTCAATTCCTTGTAATTTGAATATCTCATTTGACTCTCTGATTGCTAATGCATATTTAGAGCCGTCAGATACTCCGTATTGCTTATAGCCTTTCTTGTAAAGTTCCCAAGCCTCCCTAGCTTCAACCGCTTCTATTCTGCCGTTAGGCATTTCATAAAAATAAGTCTTGTTTATTTTTAATTCTTGCGGTTTTCTATTTATGTTTGCGATAATTTCTTTTGGTTTGTCAGTAAATTCCATAAGATTATTTCCTTTATGTTCTCAGCTCCTACATAAAGGCATAAGAGCCGAGAAACAATCTTAATCCCTATTAAGGGTTTAATTACGAGCCAATAAATGCATTGCTGGAGTTAATCAACACAGCACCTGGTTCACGCAATACAGCTACGCCATACATAATGTCTACGACAGTAAGTAAAGCGATGTTAGCCAACCAGTTTTGTGTTTGAACACGAACACGGTTTGCTCCCATAGTGCGTAAAGCCATACCGAAAGCTGATTTGTGTAACAATAAGTTACGATAAGTAGCCAAACCAGAAACGATATTTGTGGAAGTATACATTGGAATTCCATAAAGCATTCCTTTGTAGTTATTCTTTGTAGAGCTGGAATTGAAATTACCAGTCATTACAGGACCTGCAGAATTTGCGTTGCCCAATGTAGAGGAAGTGTAATATTTTGCGATAGCAAAGATTTGATTCCAGTAAACATATGGGTGAAAAAAGAACGCACAATCATTAAGGTCATAGTTTGCACTATCCAATTTTTCAATAGCTTGACGAATTTCAGCGTCAGATACAACAGTTGCAGTATCACCGATGGTGTTTGTAGAGATAGAACTCCACAAGCCAGCGATAGATGCTTCCAAAGTTGTGGCTAATACACCAGCGGCTTCTTTAGCATATTTACTGTTAATGTCATATTTCTGAGCTACTAATTGAAGGTCTAAATCACCAATCAAGAACGCAACATATTTGTGTGTATTGACGGTCAAATAAACATCTACAGTTGCAGGTGCAGCGGTAGTTACTTCAGTAGCTTGTGTGGTCTGAGTTTGTGCAGTAAATACATTAGTGAACAAATCAGGCACGTGGAAGATATCCCCACCGCCAGTAGCATAAGAGCTAAGGTCAGTGATGAAATCTGCTAATACGGTTTTGTCAAAGAAAGCCTCATTTACGATTGGAGTCCAAACTTCTGGAATAACCGCAACGAGTTCTGTTGAATCAAATGGGTCTGTGGACAGAGCCATAAAATTAAAGTTTATGCCCTTCTCTTCATCATCTTATCAAAGTTTTTGGCTCTTTCTTGTTCGTTCATATCCGACCAAGTTTTGCCATTAACTATGTTAGACCCAGAAGAGGTGCGAGGAGTAGCGTTTGCTATTTTTTCTCTATGCTGTTTTACTTTTAAATGAGCTTTTATTACAGGGCTGTTTAGAGCTTCCTCGTAAGAAATCCCTTTACCTTTAGCGTAAGCGATAACTTCGTCTACATCTTCGGCATCAAGACTTCTTCCTTTGGTTGTAATAAATTCAATTTTTTGTTTCCAGTCAGAGTCCCCTTCGGGCTGTGAATTATTAGATGGCTTCTTTACAACTTTTTCAGGCTCTTTTTTAAGCCTTGCGTAAAGTTGTTTATTCTTATGCTCTAATTCAGCCAGTTTGGCTTTTAGAACTTCTACATCTTCGGAAACTTCAGCCTTTGTTTCGTCAGGGTCTTGGATTTCATCGTCTAGTTCCAAGTCTAGTTCAGGTTCATTAGAGGTGTCCTGCTCCTCAATTGAGATGTTATTCTCGTCTAACATAGCGTTAGTGCATTTTGGCATTTTAAAAGGTTGCCTATAACCTAAGTTCGCTTTTGGAGGGTGGCGATAACCCAGTTTTTTTATTGCCAATTATCTTCTGCCTTTTCTGTCGGTTCGTCTGCTGTCTTTAATCTTTGGATAATCATATCGTCTATAACTTCACAAACCGCTTTTCTTACACTTACTTCCATTTCAGGCGGAACATTTATAGGTTTGCGTATATCAGCTACATTCATTTTAACTTCTTCTAAGAAATCATATAATTGAGTTCCTTTTAGACTGGCTGATAATGATTTTAGGTCTATCATACTTTTGGTGCGTTAGTTATTTGACTCATTAAGGCATCTTCTTTTGGTTGTCCAGCAAGTTGTCCTCCGCTTTGTGGCATTCCTGTTCCTTGTAGCATAGGGTTTTGTTGGTTAGCTGATTTTATCCCAGTAAGAGCATCATAATTTTCTCCTGTAAGAGCCATAAGTTTAGATAATACTACATCAGCTTTTTGTGGTTCTATTGGTCTTAAAGTATTATGTAAGTTTGTCAAAGACTCTATTCTCTTTTCAAGGTTTACACTTTCACCTGTAATGACAAGTTGTGTGCTAACTTTTAATGTGTCCCATAACTTCTCAGGCAAATCTACGGCTTGAAATCTTTTCTCTTTTAGTTTAGCTCTAACTTCTTCTTCCATTAAAGCAGGGTCTACTATCTTACCGCTGAACATTGCTTCTTTAAAGTTCTTCCAGATTTCTACTTTTACAACTTCTTCCATTAAGGCGTTTACTCCCTCTTCCCCCATAGGTATCATCATCGTTTCAGCTTTGCTATTCTCTTTCTTGAATATAGGGAACAGTTGTTCGTATACTACGCTTTTAAAGAATAAGCCAAGATTTTCTCTCTTCAAAGCAAAGTGTGCGTTTACTGCGTTGCTCATTACTACACCAAGTCTGAAAGGAGTTCCGCTAGGCATAGCTTCACCAGTAGCAACTTCAAAGGTAAAGGATTTTTGGTTAGAGTTCTCGTCAATCTCTTTGGTTGCAGCTTGAAATTCTGCTAGGCTCTGTGTAGTTGTATTTACCTGTGTTATGTTTCCATTAGGCATTATCTTTAATACTTGACCGTCTTTTACATCTCTAACAAGGTTTTTAGCTATCTCGGTGTCAGTTGATTGGAATACTTTTTTACCAGCCCATAGCAAACCTCGTCTGCGTAAGTTAGTAATCATATTACGGAAGATTTGGTTTTCAAATTGGTTTTCTATTTCACCAACACCTAACCATCTACCGTCAATTTTCTTCCAATGAACTTCTTGATAAGGTCTTTCGTCTATTTCTTCTAAGAACAGCATATTGCCTCCGTCTATCTCGCCTTTCTCATTTAAGGTCGGAACTATGATAGACATTGTGTCAATAGATTTCATTTCATCACCAGCTTCTATTTTCATTTCTTTTTGTTTTTTATACCAATCAAGCGGAACTCTACCATAGCGTTCATATACTGTCATTTTATCGTCCCAAGCGACTTTAATACCTTCTAAATCCCAGTCTTTCATTTTCTCTAAATCACTGTAAGTCCAGTCTTTGTGTTCCTCTATAACATATTTAGCACATTGTAAGTCTTTGGCTGATTGTTCATTTCTTAAAGTCATTAAAGGAACTCTCTCCAATTCTTTACCGACTTTCTTTAATACAGCTGTCCCATACTTTGGATAGTCCATTACTACTTCATTGATTAACTTGCCAAAGTAATTTCTTTTAGCCCATTGGCGGAACTTTCTATTAAGAAAGAAAGCACCCCATTCACTATCAGGTTCTTGTGGAACAAACAGAAAGTATTTTACATCAAGGTCTACCTGTTTAGAAGCTACATCAGCTTTGAATTGAGAAATGTTTAAGAATACTTTGCGTTGTCCTTCACTATCTAGCTCACCGCTTTCAAACTTAGAGTTATAATAAAGCTCTACGGTGTTAAGAGTTTCCCATTGAGAAAACTCAAAACCAGCCGAGCTAACTCTTGGGTTTTCTGATTGAACACCAGCGATTTTAATCTTCTCTTGAAAAAAGTCTTGGAGTTCTTTTTGTAATTGTCCGTATATACTAAAGGCTGTTTTATTCATATTCTATTGTAATATTTGAAGCGTTTACCTCTGACTTAAATTCTTCAGGTCTGGGGTTCTTTTTGTCCCAATAACCTTTTATTAAATCGTTATATTCATTGTATGATTTATAATTTACAGGAAAAGCAGGTTTTAAGTTATCCAAAGCATTTCTTATAACTCTTTCTTTGTTTTCTTCAAATAGGCTTTTATCATATTCAATCCATTTATCCTTGTAGCTTATTTTTACTTTATTCATACGATGTTATTTCTACTTTATTTTCGTTTGTATTAAGCATTTGTAAAATTGGTGATACAGGTCTGACTTTGTAATCTACATTAACTCGTTTCCTATAAGAATTAAACCCATATCTTATTGCGTCCATTGAGTGATTAAATAAATCTTCAGCTACATTTAATATCTTTCCGTCTTTGTCTGTTTTCCAAAGATAGTTCCTGTATTCTTTGATTATGTTTAATGACCTTTTAGTTATTGATATTCTCAAGTCTTGAACGAATTGAATACCTTGTCTTATACTATCAGGTCCTTTTTCAGCAGGGATTATGTTTATGCCATAAGAAGCTATCTCATCAATACTCTTAGGCTCGGCACTATCAGCTACTGTTAAAATCTTAGGTAAGTTTATTAGCAAATCAGCTATTTGTTTATTGCTTAGTCCTTTTTGATAGGTAATCTCATCTAGA
>SABI01000197.1 GCA_009929055.1 Spirochaetia bacterium
TTTGTATGCGGTAGCCGCATACGGGTTAATTGTTTATCCCAGTATGCACGGTGAATCCGCGATTTGCAAACTGGGAGGTCACTTCATATTGTCTAGAAGTCGTCAACACTACGGTGGTAAGAGTTGGGGGAGATGCTGCTAGAAGAGAACTCAGACTAATTGATAAGGATGCAATGCGTGAAGCGGTTCTTAATGCAATAATTCACAATGACTATATCAATGGATCATATCCTGTATTCGAGATCTATGATGATCGAATTGAAGTTCTCTCCACCGGAGGACTTCCAGTTGGTCTGACTGAGGACGAGTTTTTCAAAGGACGATCACATCCTCGGAACAGGGAACTCATGAGAATATTTTCGGATATGGACTTGTGTGAGCAGCTTGGATCGGGAATGAAGAAGATTTTGAAAGCTTACTCCAAGGACATTTTCGATATCTCAGAACACTTCATCTCAGTATGTTTTCATTACAACGAAGAAGCAGTGAAAATCCTTGATGAACAAGCTGATGGCGGTGTAAATGGCGGTGTAAATGGCGGTGTAAAAACTGCTGAGATGCAACTTACCGAGAATGCAACAATAGTTTTACACATAGTCAAACAGGATGGAACATTGACGCAAAAACAGATAGCCAAACAATCGACGCTTTCAATGAGATCAGTACAAAGAGCAATTAAAGAATTAAAGGATAAAAAAATTATGGTACGAGAAGGATCTGATAAGATTGGAAAGTATATAATTTTATCTTCGTAAGATTATGGGGCTGCGGTCTGAAAAAAAGGATTACCTGTTGCAGAGCTCCTGTATTTTCTTTACTAACCCCTATATCTTAGCCAAAAAAAGTAACCTGTCCATCAGCAAAATAGTTAGGTAGATTTTATTTTGTATTTATTAATTCCACTCATCATTCTCTAGCATAGATCTATAAGATTCATCACTAAATATGAGATGATCTAATACTTTTATTCCAAGTAAATCTCCAGCATCTCGTAGCCTCTTTGTTACATTTCTGTCATCCCCACTTGGTAGGAGCATCTTAGATGGATGATTATGAGCTACGATGATTGCTGTTGCTCTTTCTCTTAAGGGGGTGCTAAAGACCTCTCTCGGGTGAACAAGGGTGTGATTCACAAGTCCTATAGAGACTGTAGTGATACTCATTACTTCATGAGCTCCATTAAGAGAGATGCATAAGAAATGTTCTTGTAATCGGTTGCCTATATGCTGAATAAGGGGAAACACATCTCCTGGGAAAATAATTTGTTTTCTCCTTGAAGGAAGTCTTCTTCTCCCTAATTCTAATGCAGCACAAATGAGAGTTGCTTTTGCCATCCCTAGACCAAGGATACCTACCAAATGTTTCACTTCAAGCTGTTCATCAACAGGATGTGAGTCTAGGACATGAAGAATTTCACTAGCTAATTGCATTGCAGGGTTTTTTGTCGTACCAGAGCCTATCATAATGGTGATGAGCTCGATATCTGATAAAGAAAGAGCCCCTAAAGATTCAAGTCTTTCTCTAGGCCTCTCACTCACCGGAAGTTCTTTAATGTTAATGTTCGTTGATGGTTGTTGTTTATATTGTTTCATGCTCTCAATACCTAATAATCTACGATATTGCTTCGTATGTACAAAGAACTATTCTATTATTAAGAGGGTTGTTGATGATTATTTATTTAGTATTCGTCTTAATATCCTCTAGGTTTTCTATTATTTTTAAGAGAGAATTATTAAAAGTATTCCATTCTCCTTCTTCTAAAGAAGATTTTAATATCTCTATCCATTTCTGGGAAATAGTGATGATCTCATTTTTTACGATACTTCCTTTTTTCGTAAGTGAGATAAGATTCTTTCTTTGATCTAGTATATCTGTTTCTCTCTTAATGAGGGCAAGTTGTTCAAGTGATTTCATTGCTCTAGTAACATTTGCTTTGTCTACTGATAGTCGTTTAGAAAGGATATCTTGAGAAATTACTTCATTTAGTTCAATTGCTAATAGATAGGCTTGCATTCCAGGGCCAATCTCTAGATGTTTAAGTTCTCTGGTAAAATAACTTTGGGCAGCTCTATTAATAATGGATAAGGATAAACCTACTTGATTACCTATCTCATTCATTGAAAATCCCTTTTTAGGAGAGGACAATGTTCTTTACTAAACTCTTCTAAGCTGATGAGATCTCTTCCTAGGATTGTTTTAGCATCATCTGTGATAATGTCTGCTTTGTTGTGTTTAACATTTAGATATATTGCACTCATAACAATGATAAACATAAGGGGGTTTTTTCTTTTTAACTGGTCAATAAAAAAGGAGAAAGGGGAAACTGCTTTATACGTGATAGTAAGATTACATGTCGTATTAATTATCTTTATTGCTTCAGAGAAGCTTAAAGATGTAGAATTTGTGATAGTAATATTTTTGTTTATCCAAGACGAATCTTCAAACAACAGAGCAACTATTGCCCCAATATCTTTTACATCTATAAAGCTAGTTTTTCCCTCTCCACTAGGAAGGACAAGAACCCCTTTTTGCATTGCTTCTAGATGAGTAGTTGTGAGGTTTTGCATAAAATAACAAGGTCGGATAGATGTGTAAGGAATATTGAGTGAATGTAGGTACTTTTCAATCTTTGCATGTGGAATGATAGAATTGTTTTCTACTCCTTGTACTGATAAAAATATAACATGTTGTATACCCACCTCTTTTATATGAAGAAGAAAGGGGAGAAAATCTCTCTTTATATTAGCAATTTGAGGTGGTCTTACCAAAAATATCTTATCTACACCTTTAGTTGCTTCACGGAAGGTAGAAGGATCTATTACATCTAGATGGCGGTATTCGATATTTTCATAAGAAGATACTGGTTTTTTGTGATGGTATGAGGCAACGATGTGGACATCTTTTTTATGTAGAACCTCGATAAGTTCTTTTCCTACGTTTCCTGTTGCCCCGGTAATTAATATGGTTTCTTTTTTCATAATGGTGAGTATATCAGATAATAGTTGCGTGCGCAACTATTAAGAGTGAAGATACATATATTTATTTTTAATGAATGCGGCGGGATTCGAACCCACGACCTCTGCCTCCGGAGGGCAGCGTTCTATCCAGCTGAACTACGCATCCAAATATTTTAGTAATGATAGAGTAATTTAGTGAAGAGAGTAAAGAGTGCTTTGATTTAAGGAAGTGAAACTAAAGAATAGGTTTACTGAAAAGGAAAATTGAAATAATTTCATTTTTCTTAATAAAAAACTAAATATTTCCCAAAAACTAACATCTATGTCATATGTTAAATAAGATAAATATATACAATATAGTAAAATATTAATAAATTGAATAATTGTATATGTTTTATTAACAAAGTGTTGACATCACTCAATAGATTTATTACCATATGTCTAAGATACATGGAGGTTCAGTTTGAGAAAATTTCTATTCATTACACTCTTATTTGTTTCAATCACCTCCCTCTTGTTTTCAGAGCGTTCATTGTTCGTTGGCACGATACCATTAAATGGGAGAATCCCATTACAAGAATCTTTTTCTCTTGACGTTACCTTTCAAGATTCTTTTTTGCTTAACCAAAACATTGCCGGTGGACGATATCAAATAGCAACATATGAATTTTTCTCTAATAGCCCTGATATTATTTATCAAATGAAGCTTTCTCCAGGGATAAATACTCGATTAGGTGAAGGAATATTTGCTTTTAGAAATGTAACAGAGGGTGGTATTGATACTGGCGGGAATCCTATTCCTTTTCGATTAGTTGTGAGAGATTCACTCGATTTAGGTGACATATCTAATGATGAATTTCGCTCAGTTGCAAAAAATATAGGAATTCTTATAGGCTCTCGTTATCAAGAAAACGGCACTATATTTGTTGCATTCCCTACAATGAGTGAAGGGTTTGATATCACAGAATTTTCTTCAGGTTCCTATATAGCCTCAATATTTGTAGAAGTATTAGCCGACTAAGTTGATGTAATACGTAAAAAAGACCTCCAAAAACATATATGTGTATGATTGAGGTTTTTTTTTACCCATGCTATACTTACCTAAAATAGTTAAAGAATATCGGAGGAATATGTGAAACCTATATTAGTAGTAATGGCAGCCGGAATGGGGAGTCGCTATGGTGGAGTAAAACAAATAGATGGAGTAGGGCTCGACAATGAAGCCTTACTTGATTATTCAACGTATGATGCTCTTCAAGGTGGATTTGGAAAAATTGTCTATGTTATAAGAAAAGATATTGAAAAAGATTTTAGATCTCGAATCTTTGATCGAGTGGCTCAACATTGTGATGCAACATATGTGTTTCAAGAACTCACTACGCTATTAGATGAAAAACAAATTGCCCTTTCTCAAGATAGAAAAAAACCTTGGGGAACTGTTCATGCAGTATTAAGTGCTAAAAAAGAGATAGATGCCCCCTTCTGCGTCATTAATAGTGATGATTATTATGGACGCGAAGCATTTCAAATAATGGGAGAACACCTCTCTAATATTGATAGAAATTCTCTAGAACAAGCAATGGTTGGATATGTATTAAAAAATACAACGAGCCTTAGTGGTTCTGTTTCCAGAGCTATTTGTGGAGTGAAAGATGGCTATTTAACAACAATGAGAGAGAATAAAACTATCTACCATGAAGGAGATTCTATTTATTCTGACATTGATGGAACTAAGAAATTATTAACAGGTGAAGAGTGGGTTTCAATGAACTATTTTGGATACACCCAATTTGCCCTAGACTATTTTAGTGACTATTTCGATCGTTTCATAAAAGAAGCTATCGCAACAGCTAAAGAAGAGAGCTATCTTCCTG
>SABI01000198.1 GCA_009929055.1 Spirochaetia bacterium
ATATGGCAGAGCACAATCGTGAGCATACTTGTTTAGCATGGTCATGCTATTTATTGCTTTCTTTGCCGCATTCTCACTAGCAAGACCAGCTTTTACCGCTGTATTGATGATTCCTACTCCTAGAGGTTTGGTAAGAATTAACACATCACCTACCTTAGCTGTGGTGTTTGTCCACACCTTGCTCTTATCGACAAATCCAGTTACACACAAACCATATTTTGGTGTGGGATCATTGATTGTATGCCCTCCAGCAATAATAGCTCCCGCTTGTGCAACTTTGCTTTGCCCTCCAAGAAGAATTTCTCGCAATACAGAAAGTTCAAGACAACCTGGGAAGCACACGAGGTTCAAGGCTATTTTTGGCTCACCTCCCATTGCATAGATATCACTAAGAGCGTTTGCAGCAGCAACTTGGCCAAACAAGTAGGGATCATCCACCATGGGAGGGAAGAAATCAACAGTCTGTAGCATAACCATATTCTTTGAAGTAGGTATTTTGTAAACAAACGCATCATCGCTTCCCTCATATCCTTCCACTAAGTCAGGGCTGTGCATGATTGGCAAACTATCTAATACCTGATGCAGGGCCTTAGGAGGCAATTTTGCCGCACAACCACTAGTCTTAACCATCTGGGTAAGCTTCACTTCACTCATTATGCCCTCCTCACTCCTCTTTTTTGTTAATTAACCTGCTTAGCTTGCATGTAAATTCTCTAATACTCTTTTGCAAGATTCAATTGTAGCTCGAATCTCTTTTTCAGTAGTTGCATATCCAAGACTAAAACGAACTGTTCCTCTTGGAAAAGTTCCTACACTTTTGTGGGCAATCGGGGCGCAGTGCAATCCAACTCGAGTCTCTATCCCCGCATCCATAAATAGTGCATCGGCAACTTGAGCGTTGTCCAAGGTAGGGAAATCAACACTGATAACACTCGTTCGGCCCTTCATCTCTTTAGGTCCTACAACGCTAATTCGCGATTCAGAAAGAAAGTAGGAAAGGAGAAGTTCGGTAAGATCATTTTCCCTCTTAATAATTGCATCCTTATTCTCAAGGATATAGTCCATTGCTACAGAAAGGCCGATAATACCCGGTAGATTCTGCGTTCCCGCCTCAAATTTATCGGGGAGGAAGTCAGGCATCTGCAAAAGATTGCTCTTACTCCCCGTTCCCCCACAAGCCCACGGATTGACCTGTTGTGCCAATTGATGAGAAAGAACGAGACCTCCTACTCCTTGAGGGCCAAGGAGGCTCTTGTGACCTGTAAAGGCAATGGCATCAATACTATCTCGAATGAGAGAAAGAGGGGAAGAGAGGGGTAACTGAGCTGCATCTACTATACATAAAAGATTATACTGCTTAGCAAGTTTAGCAACTTCTCTTATTGGTTGGATAGAACCAGTCACATTCGAAGCTTGAGTCATTATGATTGCCTTAGTTTCCTTTCGTACAAGGGAAGGAATGCTCTCTAATTGGAGAAATCCTTCTTTATTGCATGGCATAATGGAGTAAGGGATTCCCAAGTGAGTCAAAGGGCGCATAACTGCATTGTGCTCCATCCCACTAACAAGGACATGATCTTCATGTGTGAACAACCCTGCGATAAGGGTGTTCAGAGCATGGGTTACATTAAGAGAGAATGTCACGTTGCGACTATCTGGTGCTCCAAAGAACACTCCCAGCTTGTCTCTGCACTCATCGATTCGTCTGGCAGTTTCATAAGCACGAAAATATCCACCTCTCCCAATATTTACCGCATGGTCAGAAATGAATGTTGCCACTGTGCTTGCAACTGTAGGAGCTTTTGGCCAAGATGTGGCTCCGTTATCTAAGTAAATAATCTTCATAATTTTAGATTAACATGAGAAAGTAAAAATATCCATTGCATTTTTTAATAAACAATGGTTAAAATCAAATCATGGGGGGTATAATGAATATCCAAAAAGAGAAAAAATCACTTATGATTGCAGGTTCCATAACAGGAATAATATCTGTTGCTCTGGTCTTACTCGGGAATCCCACGAACATGGGATTTTGCATCGCCTGTTTCTACCGAGATATAGCTGGAGCCCTTTCGATGCATAATGCATCTGTGGTTCAATATGCAAGACCAGAAATTATCGGACTTCTGCTGGGATCAATGCTCATCAGTATCTTTAAAAAAGAGTTTAAGCCAAGAGGTGGATCTAGCCCAATATTTCGCTTCGTTATCTCTTTTTTCGTGATGATTGGTGCTTTGGTCTTTCTAGGCTGCCCTTTCAGAATGGTTTTAAGACTTGCAGGTGGAGATTTGAATGCATTGATTGCACTTTTTGGATTCATTGCAGGTATTATTGCAGGATCACTATTGCTTAACCGAGGATTCACTCTCGGTAGAAGCTATAAGCAGTCCAATATCGAAGGGGGAACAATTGGTGGAATTTTCATTGCCATTCTATTAATTCTCATCTTCATCCCCTCACTATTAAAATTCAGTACTACAGGACCTGGGAGTCTTCGTGCTCCCATCATCATCTCTCTTGTAGGAGGACTCATCGTAGGTATTCTAGCACAACGAAACCGTTTTTGTATGGCTGGAGGTATTCGTGATATCTTCCTTTTCAGAGATACTACTTTGCTCTCTGGATTGGTGATGGTGTTTGTTACAGCATTAATTATGAATTTGGTAACAGGTAAATTCTTATTAAGTTTCGACGGTCAAAGCGTTGCTCATACTAATTGGCTGTGGAATTTTCTAGGCATGGCTCTCGTTGGTTATGGATCCGTATTGCTTGGAGGATGCCCACTCAGACAAACTATTTTGGCAGGAGAAGGAAATAGTGATAGTGCCATGAGTGTGTTGGGAATGATTGCTGGAGCTGCAATTTCCCACAATTTTGCTCTAGCTTCCTCCTCTCAAGGGCCAACTGTCGGGGGGAAAGTTGCGACTATTCTCGGCTTTACGGTGATTACGATTATCGCTTTGGTGATTATCTATGCACAACAAAAGGAGACAGTATATGGAAATTGATGCTCGGGGACTTTCTTGTCCTCAACCAATCATAGAGACAAAAAAAGTTGTTGATAAAAAAGTTTTAAGCTTATCTGTCCTTGTTGACAACATCGCAGCTAAGGAGAATGTAACCAGATTTGCCAAGGCTATGAAATATGAAGTAGAAACACATCAAACAGACTATGGATGGAAACTCGATTTGGAAAAAAGATGACTCTATTTATCGCAACATTCTACAGCCAGTATGGAGCTGTACAGTTTCTCAAGCATGCAAAGAAACATCATGTTGATTGCAGACTGGCGCCGGTACCAAGGGTTCTCTCATCCTCCTGCGGTACCTGTGCTCATTATACGTGCAATGATTGGGATACGGGATTTGTTATGAAGGATTTAGATACTATCTATAAGTCTAGTGAAAAAGGATATGAAACAGTATTCACAAATGAGAATTATCCCTGATTTACTTACCATGTTTACACTAGAGCATTACAAAATAAGGATCTATACCTTTACAAGAGTAATGCTACAACACAAAATTTGTATGTAAGCACTCAATAAATCCCTGTATTTAACCACCGCCCTTCCTGTTATTATTAGAACAATATGATTGGAAGGAGTAAATGGCTAAAAAATATACCCACGAAGAAAAAGACCCAGATCTTAAAGAAGCCTACGAATTCGTTTGTTCAGGTAAAGGTTCATACAATGCTTATATGGCTTTGAAAGGAATCCCTAGGTCAACATATTATCAATGGGTTCTTCAGTGTATGCGTAAACTCGCAGCCAATATCATTGGCTGCTCATAACTACTATAGTAGAAGTATAAAAAAGGAGGTTATTGTTTCTTTTTACCACGCAGTATATAGGGGTCTTTTCTATCAGGATCTGGAAGAGCTTTCCTAAGGGTATCGTAATAATCATCAATTGAAGAGAGGTCAACTTTATTAGGGAGCATTAAATCCCAGTCACTATCAGTTTTACATGAGGCCACATTACTAAAGAGTTATTATACTATAAAAACCACAGAATATTATGAACAATGCCGAAGATTCTACATTTGACGACTATTAAGCTTGAAAATTAGCCATATAGAGTTAATACTTAGATATTATGAAAAATAAAGAAGCCCAAGACATACGAACCCTACTGCTGATGTGGATACATCCTTTCATAATGCTAATACTTGCGACGGTCTTTGGCCTTACCTTAGTGACGACCTCCTCAGGTACCTATGCTAGGCAGGCATATCTACTTTTGGTAGGAACACTCTTCATCATTGACATTTTCGCTTATATCGCAATAAAAAACCAAAACTATAAGATATCTTCCTTATTAACAATACTCCTCTCTTTTATAGGATCATGGGTAGCAATATATATTGACTATCAAATGGGAATTACAGAATTTTTTCCTCTAATATATATAACCATTACCGTACTTTTCTCCAGCTTGTTGCTTCCTCTTGTTTTTACCATTGTTATAACATTTCTATAGTTGTTGCCGATGATAGGGTTGATTATTCTAACTCCTACCCTTCAGAACCAGAAGTGGTCAAGCTTTATTGCTTATGTCCTTATTGTCTCAGTATTGGGCATCGCCGGAAACTATATCAGCTCATACCAGCTCAGGCTGTTTAAAGAAAGTTCCATTAGGGATCATCTTACCGGATTGTTCAACAGGCGGTATTTTGATGTTACTCTTGAAAACAAATTCCAGCGAAGTATTTCCAAGGGATTTAGATATGGAATTATTCTGATAGACATCGATAACTTCAAAAAATATAATGACATCTATGGACATTCTGTCG
>SABI01000199.1 GCA_009929055.1 Spirochaetia bacterium
GTATAGATGTAAGGGGAAAAACTCTTAATGATGCTCTTGCTGAAGTAGATGCCCAACTAGAAGGGGCTCTGTTACACGGAATTGCTACTTTTTCCATCATTCATGGAATGGGTGATGGAATCTTAATGAGGGGAATTCATACTCATCTAGGAGAACTCACTTATATTAAATCGTTTTATGTAGCACGACCTGAAGATGGTGGTCATGGTAAAACGTATGTAGAGCTTGACTAGTAAGAAATTGGGGTGGTATTCTTATATCTATTCAAAGGGAGAAATTTATGGCTGATTACATGGAAGGAACAGGGGTACAATACCATTTACATATAAAAAAGGGAGATGTTGGACGCTATGTTATTCTTCCAGGAGATCCAAAAAGATGTGAAAAGATTGCCTCCTATTTTGACAAGCCCCTCCTTATAGCAGACTCAAGAGAGTATATTACCTACTCTGGCTATCTTGATGGAGAAAAAGTAAGTGTCACTTCTACTGGAATAGGAGGCCCTTCAGCCTCAATTGCTATGGAAGAGTTATTTGCCTGTGGCGCTGACACTTTTATAAGAATGGGAACCTGTGGGGGAATTAGCCTTCCTGTGAAAGGGGGAGATGTTGTTATTGCAACAGGTGCTATAAGAAACGAAGGGACGAGTCGTGAATATGCCCCGATTGAATTTCCTGCTGTTGCTAATTTTGAAATAGTGAATGCTCTTGCCCTCGCTGCAAGTCAATTAAACAAAACTCACCATGTTGGTATCGTTCAATGTAAAGACTCCTTCTATGGACAGCACTCTCCTGAAACGAAACCAGTAAGCTATGAATTAATGAATAAATGGGAGGCGTGGAAACGCCTTAACGTATTAGCTAGTGAAATGGAATCGGCTGCCCTTTTTGTAGTCGCCTCCTACCTCAATGTCCGCTGTGGAAGTGAGTTTTTTGTAGTGGGGAACCAAGAAAGGGCTAACTTAGGAATGGAAAACCCCATTCTCCATGATACAGAAGTAGCCATTGAAGTAGTTATTCAAGGGATGCGCAATCTTATCAAAGCAGATAGAGATAAGATTACTTCTTAGAATAGCTTATAGCTCTCACATTACACACATCAGCACAATCTCCACACACATGGCAAAGTGTGGGGTTAATTAATGCTTTTTTAGTTTCACTATTAAAACTCATTGCTCCAACTTTACATGCCTTTAGGCATTTCTTGCATCCTATACAACTCGATTCATCAACTCTGTATTGATAAAGTGAATGAGAGCCACCAAGTTTTAACAAAATTGAGTAGGGGCAGAGATAGTTATGCCACAAAGAAGAGGAGAATAAAAGGGCATAAAGGAATGAGAGAGGTACGTAAATAAGTAAGAGGGGTATATTCAATTTAAATTGCTTCTTGGTGATAGCCATAATCAATACTGTTGCAATTAGAGAGAGAAAAGGGATGAAAGCGGCTAATTTTAAATTAATTATTTTTTTTGTTGTATCTTTTTTCTTTAATCTGTTAGATAGACCCATTGCACTATTCATAGGACATACATAAGAACAAAAGTACCTACCAAATATAAAGGAAGAGGCTACTGAGAAGGCATACAAGGCTAACCAGAGAACCATTTTTCCATTCAACATAATAATTGTAAACAAAACAAAGAATAGAATTTGAACAGATATACGAATGATGTTGCGTTTTTTCATCTTAACACTCCTGTCATTGTTATACTCTGCTCCATGTATCAATCATGTTGCATTGGCAACCAAAAAAATAATTTAAAAAAATTTATCTCTTGTTTTCATTTCATAGGGCTTCTATGAGAAGAAACAGCGCATATATAAAGCTCCCTTTTTTCAAAATAGAGCATTGAACCTGTTGCAATTAGGTTTTTAACCATTTATGATAGAAACCAATTCAAAAAGTGGAGATAGAAATGGAACAGCAGATTCAAGAACTCGTTAATTCTATTAAACGTGATGGGATCACAGAGGCAAATAATAAACGGACTGAAATCCTCGATGAAGCAAAAGCTCAAGCAAAAGAGATAATTGCAAATAGTGAAAAAGAAGCTGCCGCTATTATCGACAAAGCAAAAAGAGAAGTAAGTGTGATGAAGCAAAGTGCTTCAGAAACTATTCGTCAGGGTGCTCGAGATGTTATTCTCTCTTTGAAGAAGAATATCTATTCCCTCATGGATCGTTTACTTAAACAACATATTAAAGATTCCTTAACCCCAGAACACACAGTTTCCCTCATTGTAAGTGTCGTAAAAAGTGGGTTAACTGATAGTAAGAGTAGTGTTGTTGAAGTAAACAAGAAAAGCATAAAAGGACTTGAAGAGAAACTTCGAAGCGATCTTGAAAAAGAGCTTAAAAGTGGATTAGAAATTAACATAGTCCCCTCTGTTGATGTAGGCTTTCGTTTATTAGATAAAAAAGGAAATAGTTATTACGACTTTAGTGATGAAGAAATTAGTAGTTTACTCATTCCTTATCTTAATGATGCGATTAGTGACATCTTAGCTGAATCAAAGACATCTGAGTGAGGGTAATATAAGTGGCTTCATACTACTATACCCTTTCATCTTTACCTATGTTGCAGTTTGACACTCCTGTTACCCTCTCTTATGAAGAGTTTCTTAATATTGTCTCCCCTTTTGTGAGTTCAAGAGATAAGGAATATCTTAACTTTATCAAAGATGATGCCTCATTATTACAAGATATTTCCCATCCCTTTTTTATCTCGTATAATAAATTTTTGAAGATCCTGAATAGAGAACTTCGTCAGGTGCGTCTAAGTGCCCATAAAGAATTGAGTGTTGATGAAGATGAAAAAATACTCCTACATGATAGCCTCATATACGAAACTGTAAAAAAAGCTGTAGGACAAGAAAATCCACTTGAAGCAGAGATTTCTCTCCTTCGCTTATTATATAATGAAGTTGAATATTTAAAAGAGGGACACTATTTTGATTCAGTCTCCCTTTTTGCCTATGCATTGCAACTGAGAATGCTAGAAAGAAAGTCAAGATTTATCCCCATAGAGGGAAATACAGAATTTAAACGATTGTTTACCAACTTACAATCTATCATCAAGAGCATATAAACGGAGTATATTGATATGGCATACAATAAAGGTCGAGTCACTGGTGTTAATGGAAATATGGTTACTGCTACATTTGAAGGAGATATATCTTTAAATGAAGTTGGATTTATCCTTTTAGATGACCAACGGCTCAAATCAGAAGTAATTAGAATTTCAGGCGATACAGCCTCCATGCAAGTGTTTGAGATGACAAATGGGATTAGAGTTGGCCAAGAGGTGGAATTCTCAGGAGAATTATTAAGTGTAGAATTAGGTCCTGGTCTTCTTACTCAAATTTATGATGGTCTTCAAAACCCATTACCAGAACTGGCCATGCAATGTGGCTTCTTCTTACAAAGGGGAATCTACCTTAGTCCTATAGCTGATAAAGATTGGGATTTTACTCCAATAGCTAAAAAAGGGGATAAACTTTTCATAGCAGATACCCTAGGAACTGTTCCAGAAGGAATCTTTACCCACCGTATTATGGTTCCTTTTAATTTTTCTCAAGAAGAATGGGAAGTTGTTTCTATAAAAAAAGCTGGTTCATACAACGTTCGAGAAGAAATAGCTGTTCTAAAAAATAGTAAAGGTGTTGAAAAGTCAGTTTCTATGGTATTTACTTGGCCTATTAAACGACCAATAGACTTCTATAAAGAGCGCCTTAGACCAACAGAACCATTAATTACACAAGTCAGAATTATTGATACCTTCCTCCCTGTTGCTAAAGGGGGAACCTACTGTATTCCAGGCCCATTCGGGGCAGGAAAAACAGTTTTGCAACATATGACGAGTAGAAATGCCGATGTTGATATCGTAATTATTGCAGCATGTGGAGAAAGAGCCGGAGAAGTAGTAGAAACACTCAAAGAATTCCCAGAACTTATTGATCCACGAACAGGCAAAACCTTAATGGAAAGGACTATCATCATTTGTAATACAAGTAGTATGCCAGTAGCCGCCCGTGAAGCTTCAGTATACACAGCTGTTACTATTGGTGAATACTACCGCCAAATGGGCCTCAACGTCCTATTGTTAGCAGATAGTACAAGTAGATGGGCTCAAGCTATGAGAGAGATGAGTGGAAGACTTGAAGAGATACCAGGAGAAGAAGCCTTCCCTGCCTACCTTGAATCAGTTATTGCTTCATTCTACGAAAGAGCTGGAATTGTACGCCTAAGAGATGGTTCAAAAGGATCTGTCACTATTGGAGGAACAGTAAGTCCAGCTGGAGGGAACTTTGAAGAGCCTGTAACTCAGGCAACTCTTAAAGTTGTAGGGGCTTTTCATGGACTCAGTAGAGAGAGAAGTGACGCAAGAAAATATCCTGCTGTCCACCCATTAGAATCTTGGACTAAATATGAGTCTGTTATTGAGAATAAAAAAGTAGAATATGCTAGAGAAATCCTTTTTAGAGGAAATGAAGTTTCTCAAATGATGAAAGTTGTTGGAGAAGAGGGTACGAGTTTAGAAGATTACCTCATCTACCTCAAAAGTGAACTCATTGATAGTGTCTACTTGCAACAAAACTCATTTGACCCAGTTGATTTTGCAGCTCCTATTGATAGGCAAGTTATAGTATTTGACCTTCTATTCGAAGTGTTAGCATCACAGGTCAATGTCGAAGATAAAAAAGAGGCCCGTTCTTATATTAATGATTTGAGACAAAAATTTGTTGACTGGAATAATACTCCAATCGACGACGAACGTTTTGAAATGTTTAAAAA
>SABI01000200.1 GCA_009929055.1 Spirochaetia bacterium
TCATGCCTTTCCATGCATGATATGCAAAAGTCCCTACACTACCATCAAGATCATCATAGCTGTTAGCCATGTCTCTGTATGTATCAACAAGAGAATTTACAACCTCTGATATATTGTGCTCTTTAAATGCAGGGGATAATTGAACATATACCCGTGTGGCTCTAGCGCCTGAATTAACTGCAACAAATCCCTTTTCTGTAAGAATAGCGTCTTGTTCTGAAGTGGTACTATTGCCATCTATTATAGCGAAGTTCTTGTTATGTGCAAGGACTGGCATAGTGGAATTACCAAGTTTCAAAACATAGTCTCCACCCTTAAGAGAATATTCAAAGCTGACATTACTTGGCCCAGCAGCAATCTTAGCCACCTTCCATGCAAAGGCGGCTTGCTCATCAGGACTAAGCTTTGTCATAGTTGTAATAAACTTGGTTCCGTTAAGGAAGTTCATAATCTCAGAGGTAAGCCCAGCCCCAATTTTACTGGTGTCACCATTGCCAGAAAGATAACCTATTGTTATTCCCTTGATAGCCTGTATAGCGTTTGGCACATCTTTGTTGAGTCTATCTTTAAGTTCTTGTATAGAGATAGTTTTACCATCTATGAAATTAAAAGTTGTTCTGTCATACATCGCATCGTATGTCGCCATAGTACTTCTTGATGAGTATTGAGCAGCAGAACTTTTACCAAATACTTCTAAAATACCAGTAAGCTCACTGAGTATTTGATCATTATTAAGAGGAGAATCTTTTGTATTAACAGTTATCTGAGGATTCTCATTATCTCCTACAACAAGTTTTTGAACTCTAACACTAAGTCCAGATTTGCTTAGCTCAACATTAGCAATGTCAACAGCTTGTTCTGGAGTTCTTGATGGATTATCAAGATAGGCAAGGCTAACCTGCCTTGCCGCTGCTGCTGCTAACAAGGTTCTATTCATCTCTATTTTATCAGCTATGGTTAAATCATTTCTTAGGATTTCATCAAACATATTCTGATAACTTGGGTAGAACAACTCGTTAATGAGCCCACGCTCTTCATCTATTATCTCTACACCTGAATCTGTTGGTCGTGGAGAAGAAATTAAAACACCAAGCATATTAAGGGTATTGGCGTTTTCTCCCATAACTTCTCTTATGCTTGAGAGACTGCTTATGCCATCAAGTGTTTTCATTGTACTTATTAAGTCTTTACTGGAGGCAATAGCAGTTTCTGTTGAATTAAGATATGTAATCTGATTATCGATAATCCTGGAAAAAGATTTAGAGGATTCGTCAGTGCGTGAATTAAGAGCACCATACACTGTTTTCATTATCGCCCTTGCATTTGCCCTTGAGCTGTCATCCATGCTGCTATAGAACGCATCATAAACACTGATAAGAGGCAGAAGTCTTTTTTGTACAAAGTTTACTATTTGATTTTCAGAAAACATTTTTACTCTTGCAGACGCTATGCGCCCATCAGAATATCCAAGATAGCTTCTCATGGACTCTGTGTATATGCGAGAGAAAGCTTGAGCTGCTCCTATAAAGTCAATAGCATGGGATATCCCACTAATTGGCTCTTGACCCATTAATTCATCTAATGACCTTATAGGCACTCTATCTTTATCGCCTCTGGCAGTAACAACGGTTCTTGTAAAGAAATCTAAAATTGTCTCAAGACCTTTAGCTGCCTTTTTGCCATCAGCATCATAGCCAAGAACTTCGTTAAAGGCACGAAGCTCTCTAAGGGAACTCTCAAGTCTTCTCTTTTCATTTTCATTATTAGTAGAAGCATATAGCCTTTCTGCTCTTTCTATTTCTGAAGTTATAAGATTCTTTTGAGTAAGTCCTCTTTGTTGTGCTTGCTCTCCGGCAAGCACTAAGTAATCTTCAAGAACCTTCTTGTTATCTTCATTTAATACAAAGTTGGTTTTTTGTGCAAGTGTTTCATCACTAAGCACTGCTCTGCTTACATTAGATAAATCAATAGTGTCAGGATCTACTTTCATGTTTGCGCTGTAGTCTTTCATGAATGTAGAAAGACTATTAATGGTTTCATTGTCAGTACTTGATTTTATTTTATTCCCTATTTCTTGGTTAAGACTAGAAATAAAACTTGTCCCAATTTTACCAGACCCCTTGAATACTTCGTCTTCATCTATAAGTATTCTCTTAGAGATAAAGGCTATGCCTTCTCTTAGTCTATTTGACATATCCGCTGGAGAGTTAGACTCTCCATTTATAACATAGTCGATAATCTTTTTGCTTAATAAATCAAATGTATTCTTATCTTCAATAGAGATAACAGAAGAATTCTCTGCAAGATTTAAGAACTGTCCTACTCTATCTAGACCTGGGTCTTTGGTATAGAGCCTTATAACGCTATCAGCAGCCGAGATAATGCCTCTATCACCACGAGTTTCTTGGCTTCTAAATGGAGAAGTTAATGTTCTGATATGAGAATACGCCCTGTTGGTCTGTATTTCTTGGAGTTTCCATAGGGCAAGGTATGTTTTATATGGATCAGGGGAAGTTTCAAGCATTTCCCATAGTGCTGCATTGCCTCTGTCAGGGTATACTTCTCTGGCAAAACTAGAGATGTTTGTAAGATTATCTTGGAATATTCCAGAGCTAAGAGAGTTTAGCATTCTCATGCCTGGGGCTTTCTTTGCCCCTGGAAACATAGTGTCTTCTATGCTGTCAGACCATAGCCTTGAACCTACAACAAATTCTTTTCCGGGGCCTCCTGCTTTACCCCATCCAGCTACTCTAGATATCTGTCGACCTGCTACACGAGAAGCAAAACGAGTTCCAAGCTGCGTAAGAAAACCACTTCCAGTAATTCTTGTATCACCAGCCAAAGATGTCATAGATTCTTGTGATGGAAGCAAGGGATCATAGCCCTTACCCATTAGCCCATATGCGTGCTCTATTGCTGTGTGAGCAATTATGTCTGTGCCCATATCAATAGATATATCTCCAACGGTTGACACAACATTGTGTAAGGCTAATCCACCATAAAAACCACTAAGGTTCCCAGCATGCTTGTTTTTCGCTATTGTGCGAATAAGCCTTCCAGAACCAATAGTTGTAAGTCTGTCTGACAAGCCCATGCTTAAATACATAGTAGCTGCGTCAAACGCCATGTTTCTCATAAGCTTAGCATCACCAAGTGTACGAGATTTAGCTAAGCCATATCCTGTTTCATTATTAGTTTGCGCCCATGTTTTTGTCGCTATATTAGCTGACTGGACAAAAGCCTTGCTTGTTAAAACCTTCTTTGCTATTGAACCAGTCTTTGCCAATGCTCTTGCAGCTTTGTATGATTTGATGCCAGTAGCCACACCTTTGGCTGCACCACCTGCAGCGCCAACTGCAGCGCCAACTGCAGCTCCGGGCAGTGCTCCGACTCCACCAGCTGGTAAACCAGCTATTGCACCAACAACGGCACCAAGAATGTAGCTTTCAACAATAGCGCCAGCTATACCAAAAAGCATGCCGTATGTCCCTGATGCACCATAGTCGCCCACTGACATAGACTCATTAACAAGATTAATTCTCATCTTAGAAGTAAAACTATCCGAACTACCAACAAACATTTTTTTTGTTATTGCTGTTGCGGTAATCATGTCCATACCAGCCAAAGCTATTACCCCAGCCTTGCTGTCATATGATTCAGACAATTCCTCAGTTACTCTTGTTTCTATTTCAGTAGCATTAATGACAACATTATTATCTTCTATTGATATGTTTCTTGAGTTAAGATACGGGTCAGCATTGCGCACACCAAAGATGGCTCTATAGTTAGTGCCTATGTCTTCAGAAATAGCCCCCATAATACCCTTATCTCTAATTGTATTCTTTGAGATATTGCCACCATATCCTTCTTCAGATAGTGCTGCAGTAGCAAGTCCTGATATCATCTGGTCTTCTACTGTTTCGGTACTGTCAAGATTTATGCCAATATCATTGGCAACTCTGTCCATCTCATCTTCACCAAACATAATGCCTGCCCCAATTGCATATCCAGCCTTAAGTATCTTTTCTCTTCCCTCATCTGTATCATTTAATGATGTAGAAGCAAGAGAGTCTATAATACCTAATACTTGGTTAGCTGATGATATTGATGTACCAATAGCTGTACTTACCTTAAGCATACGCCCCTGCAGAACAGCATTATTTTCTAGGACTTTCTGATATTCGGCACCAGTCTTAGCCTCAAGAAAACGATTAGCAGTTTTGGGGTCTAAACCTGTTGCAAGTATTTTCTTGTCTTCGTCACTAAGAAATTCGGAGAAGTAGTTGGTTCCAACAAAATGAGCAGATGCCATACTGCCAGAAGACTCATGGGCCTTATCCATTTCTTTATCACTAACAACATCATTTATAAAACCCTTATTAATAGTGTCCCTGAAAAGAGTATAGGCTATTGGTTTATTGCGCTCATCATCTATTCTCCCCTCGCCACCATAATATGATAATTCAAAATTGTGAAACTTTCCGTCAGTGATAGACATTGCTTTTACCTTTGTTTATCCGTAAAATCATTAATTATTTTGTTCATCTTTCTAGTAAACTCTTCCTTGGTTAGCTTATCATTTTGAGAAACAATATCCCATACACGACCATATGCTTCTTCTGGTAAGCGGTACTTGTTTAATATAATTTGGGTCTGTTGGTTTATCATGTTATTGTTATGAACAGCAGTATTTTGCTGTGCCTGTTGGTCCTGCCTGGCTTCATCTCTTATTTTCATTTCCTGATTGAAGATATTAAGCCCTTGTT
>SABI01000201.1 GCA_009929055.1 Spirochaetia bacterium
GTGCTAAGCTCTTAGGGGGCAATCCCCTTCCGTGGCTTACTTCTACTACAGTGGCCCCATATAGTTTAATTATCATCTATGTGTGGAAGTCAGTAGGGTATTACATGGTGATGTACATTGCAGGACTTTTAGACATCCCTAGTGAGCTCTATGAAGCTGCAACAATTGATGGGGGAAATGTGTGGCATAAACTCTTTTATATCACTATCCCTAGTTTAAGAAACACCTTCGCCCTTGCCTTTGTCTCCTGTATGATCTTCACCTTTGGTTCTTTCCCCCTCCAATTTGTCGTCTCTGGAGGAGGGCCGAGTAGGTCAACAGAGGTTATTGCCCTATTAATCTATCTCGAAGCATTTAGATTCAACAAATTTGGCTATTCAGCAGCAATATCAGTAATTTTCTTTCTGGTCTTGATGGTGTTTGCATTCTTCCAACTCCGGATGTTCAAATCCGGAAAAGTATAAGGGGAAGGTGAGTATATGAACATAAGTTATAGAACAAAAAAGAATATTGCTCGAACATTCCTCTATGCTACTTTACTAGTAATTGCCTTTCTCTTTATCTTACCCTTTTTGATGATGGTTCTCTCATCATTTAAATTTAATAAAGACGTATTAGCAATTCCTGTGAAGATATTCCCCCCTGAGTGGAACTGGGGAAGTTATAAGAGTGCGTTTACCTATGCAGATTATGATTTTGCTAAATATTTTCTTAATAGCTTTATCGTAGTTATCTTCGCTGTAGCTATATGTGTCTTTTTGTCAGCAACAGCTGGATATGGATTTGCTAAATATAATTTCAAAGGAAATGGACTTCTTTTTGCAGTAGTCCTTTCTACTATCATGATTCCTTTTGAAGCAATTCTTGTTCCCCTCTTTCTGTTAGTGAGGAGCTTTAATCTTCAAAACACCTATGCTGGACTCATTATCCCCCAAGCCTTAACAGCCTTTGGGGTCTTTATGATGAGACAGTTCTTCTATTCAATGCCAAGGGAACTTATTGAGTCGGCTCGTATTGATGGGGCGAATGAATACCTCGTGTTTGTGAAGATCTCTTTCCCCATGGCCCGTACTGCAGTATTAGCTTTGATTATCTTCCACGCTCAGTTTGTGTGGAACATGTTAGTATGGCCCCTCATTGTTATCTCAAAGCCAACAATGAGAACTCTCCCTCAAGCAATTGCCCTCTTCTCTGGGGTTTACTACACCCCATACCCTGAGCAGTTAGCAATTAGTGTTGTCTCATGCCTACCCCTTTTAATTCTCTACCTATTCCTCTCTAAGTACTTTGTACAAGGAATAGCGATGACAGGATTAAAAGGATAACTTTATTGGAGGAATCTATGCGAATAATGGCGTTTTCACCCCATCCTGATGATGAGATTAATTGTGCAGGAACGCTCGCTAAATATGCCGATAGTGGCCATGAAATAGCGATAGTGTTTGTTACAAATGGAGAAGTAGGGTCAGCTGTAATGGACAATGAAGAGACTGCAAGGGTGAGGGAGCAAGAAGCGTCTGCTTCTGCCTCTGTCATCAATGCCCAGTTCTTTTGGCTTGGTTTTCAAGATGAATTTCTTTACACAGATAAAGCTTCTCGCCTAAGAGTATTAGAAATTATTAGAAAGTTTAATCCAGATATTATTATCTGCCCCGATAAAGAAAATGATTATCATCCAGACCATATTGCTACAGCCCAGTTAGTATGGGATGTAAGGATAATGACCACAGTGCCTAATATTAAAACCGATTCTCCCCCCTGTACAAAGATTCCACGCCTTTACTACATGGACACAGTAATAGGGATAAACTTCACTCCATCAGTATATGTAGATATTACCCCCTATTGGGAGATGAAGAGAAAGATGGTCAACTGCCACGTGAGTCAACAAGGGTGGATGAAAGATCAGTATGATGTTACTCATGAAGAATTTGTGAAAGTTCACACAATGTTTAGAGGATTGCAGGCTGGATGCAAATATGGAGAAGCTTTTAGAGTACCCAAATTCTTTCCAGAGAGAATAGAAGAGGGTGGTCTTTTATAAGATAAGTATAAAATATATAAAAAGAATGCAATAAATAAGATATTGCCAATAAGATAAATACTTTTTATATTAAATGTTGACAAATTGCATTGCTGTGGTATGATAATATAACTAAGATAGAATTAAAGAAGGAGTGAGGTATGGTAGAAAAATTAGCCTTAAACGGTGGCCCAAAAACTAAAACAACAGCACCATTTCCTATGTATCCAGGTGGATTGGAAATTGGAGCAGAAGAACGCAAAGAAGTATTAGAGGTTCTCGATAACCAGTATCTATTTAGATACTATGGACCAAAAGGGGTTGCTTCAAAAGTCGCCCAATTAGAAAAAGACTTTGCGAAGATGATGGGCTCTCCTTATGCATTAGCTGTAACTAACTGTACAGGTGCCCTTATTACCTCACTCATAGCGTGTGGTGTAGGACCTGGACACGAAGTCTTAGTCCCTGGATATACCTTCTTTGCCTCCTGCGCTGCAATCGTTGCTGCTAAAGCAATTCCAGTCATTGTTGAAGTAGATGAAACTCTCACTATGGATCCAAAAGATATAGAAAAGAAAATCAACAGTAGTACAAAAGCTATCGTCGTTGTTCATATGAGGGGAGTCCCTTGTGATATGGACTCTATCATGGCTATAGCAAAAAAACATAACCTCATGGTGATAGAAGATGTTGCTCAAGCACTGGGCGGCACCTACAAAGGAAAGATGTTAGGAACATTTGGAGACTGTGGATGCTATTCGTTCCAATACCACAAAACTATTACAGCTGGTGAAGGTGGAATGATTATTACAAAAGATCTAAGACTTCTTGACAGATGTAAAGGATACCATGACACAGCAGCCTGCTGGAGACCTGATAGATTTGCAGAACAACGCTATGAAGGGGAACTCTTTGCTGGGGTAAACTACAGAATGAGTGAACTCACTGGGGCAGTTTTATTAGCACAACTAAGAAAACTTGACTCACTTCTATTAAGAATGAGAAGTAATCAAAGAAGAATTATTGATCAAATAAAAGATGTCAAAGGTCTTAAGGTAAGACCTTCTTATGATGAAGCCGGAGATACAGGAATCTGTATCATGTTCTACCTCCCTAAAGCAGACCAGGTTCAACAATTCGCTGAAGCTCTGTCGGCAGAAGGAGTTCCTTGTGGGGGAGTGTTTAACTCAGGCCTACCAGACTGGCACATCTATGCTCACTGGAAGCACATCATTGAAAAGAAAACACCAACACCAGAGGGATGTCCTTGGACTTGTCCTTACCACAAAGGACCAGAAGTAAACTATAGTGTAGATATGAACCCTCATACCTTAGAATATTTATCGAGAGTTATTCACCTCGATGTTCCTCCTCAAATGAGTAACGAAGATTGTGATTTAACAGCAAAAGCAATTAAGAAAGTCGCAGCAGCATTATTATAAGATGTAAGGAAGTGGTCATGATTAATATTGGAGTATGTATAGAACCTTTTTATATGGGGCAAAGTTTTGAGCAGAAACTAAGAAATATTGAAAAACTTGGTTTTAAAAGCTATGAGTTTTGGTTTCATGATAAAGATTTTACTAATCAAGGATTAGTAGATGAGAAAAAAGATTTTGCTAAGATTAAAAACCTTAATAAAGAATTAGGATTGAAAACGAACGACTTCGTCCTTAATCATCCTGATGGGGGTATTATTGCAGCTCTTATTAATCGGCATGATACGAACAAAATTCTCGATAACCTCTCCTACATGATAGATCTAGCCCACACAATAGAGTGTAAAAAGTTTATTAGTGGTAGTGGAAATATTATAAAAGGCCTCGCTAAAGAGGATGCAATTGATGCTATGACTGACTCTCTTGGCCTTATAGGGGATGTGTGTAAGAAAGAAGGGATGGAAATTATACTTGAGCCATTTAACTCAATTGTAGACCATCCCGACTATTTTCTTGATGATCCTCAAGTCGCAGTTGATATTCTTAAGAAAGTGAATAACGATCATGTAACAATGCTTTATGATATCTACCACATGCAAATAATGGCAGGAAATATTGTTGACTTTGTTACTAAGAACCTCAAATATATTGGGCACTTCCACATTGCTGGAGTTCCTGGTAGACATGAACCAATAGAAAATGAGCTAAATTATCCCTTCATTCTTAACTCCATAGAAGCATTAGGATATAAGGGAGCTTTTGGACTCGAATATTTCCCTACAATGGATAGTGATGAGTCCCTTTCACGTACTCTTAAAGTACTCACCTCTAGTCTAAAGTAACAAGAAGGAGAAGCGGTATGCTCGCATTACGAAAAGGCAGTCCCATTCGAGATACGAGCACTACACCTTGGCCTTCATGGCCCCTTTGGGGTGATGAAGAGCACAAAGGACTCACTAGTGTCCTTAACTCTGGTATTTGGTCTTATAACGGCCCAAAAGAGGGAGAGTGCTTGAGTCATCTTCACTCCTATTTTAATAATTCTCTCCCCATATTAGTTTCTAATGGAACTGTTTCATTGCAACTAGCCCTTGAAGCTCTCGATATTGGCTATGGTGATGAGGTATTAGTTCCTGGCCTTACCTGGCAAGCAACAGCTGCTGCAGTATTAGATGTAAATGCAGTTCCTGTATTAGTTGATGTAGATCCACACTCCTGGTGTA
>SABI01000202.1 GCA_009929055.1 Spirochaetia bacterium
ATTTTGTGCACCCAAGGGCTCTCCCGAGTGCTTGGGATAGGAGAAATTACCAAGCTTTTGCTATTTTGCAAGAGGCTCGTTGGTCAAATTAATCCGGTGGATGCGATAGTAGACTATTGGTGGCAATCAAGTGAAACGATAGATGGAACGTATACCGACATTGAGATGGGAAACGAAGAGACTTATACACTCCAGGCTACTGATGTTGACAAGTTTATCCGTGTTGAAGCAGAGGCTGCAGCATCGCAACTGGCCTATACTGGATCTGTATTTAGTGTTTCAATCGGGCCGGTATTATCTGCTCCATTAGAATCAATAGGTGCAATAACAGGTCATCCTCGAGTAGAAAGTACCCTTGAAATAGGAAATTTCACCCCCCTTGATGCAACGGTAGATATTCAGTGGCAGATAAGCGACACAAAAAATGGTACCTATGACGCAATACCTGATGCAGAAGGAACCAATTATGTGGTCAAAGATACAGACAAACTCAAGTATATTAGAATTCAAGCTACGGGAAATGGAGGGTATCAAGGTGTATTAACGAGTGAATCTGTGCAAATAGGTTATGAGGTTGGTGATATTGGCCCTTTGGGAGGTACCATTATCATGGATAAAGGTGTATATGATAAGAGTGTTGGTTTTTGTACTACTGGATACAACTTTAGAAGCGACACAACAGTAACAGAGGCTTGGAGATACTTAGAATTAGCTCCAAAGGGCTGGTTCTCATCTGGTAGTGATCCAACAACTAAATGGGATACCACTCCTATCGATAGTGCTAGCAGACCAAGTTATGGTCTAACTGAGGTGGGCAATACATTAGCATTGGTAGGTGAGGGAAAAGAGAGTACTGATGCAATTTTAGAAGAACTTGGTGCTCAGGCTGCTGCCGCAACTCAAGTGAGAAGTTATGGAACCCAGTGGTATCTACCAACAGTAAGTGAGTTGAAACTAGTCTATTCTGCTTTAACAGCGGATGAGCGTGTTGCTGCAGGATTAGCAACAAGTGGCTATACTACCTCAAGTGAAATTTCTTACACACAGACATGGCTAGTCGATATGGGTGATGGAGGTCAATTTTACACAGGGTGGCACAAATGGGATGAATTCTATGTGCGGCCTATGCGTAGATTTTAGATGCCTTGAGAATATGAGTCCTAATAAAATTTGGGTTATAATGTATTCATAATAACCCAAATCATTCATGTATTACTTTTTAAGCAGTATATTTACCATCCTTGGTGAATGCAATGGGAAATAGAATCGCTTGAAGAAGTCTAAGACGGACACCTCAATAGTTCTCATTCCTAATCTGGCTTCTGCTATTTGAATATCGATGATCAATTGTTGGTAAATAGCTACCTGAATAATCAAATCTACAAGTAGTAGAATAAAAATAATCAATACTATTGCTATCAGCCTCGGTTTATGATTTTCAGATTCGATACTCAAAGCATAATCTCCTTTTCCATATCTGTACGTTAAATCTCGTGCGATGAGCTGGAAACAGAAATTGCCATAGAACCCTTTCAGTGTGCAAAGCAATTCTGAAAATTATCTATTTTAGTTGTTATTTAGCTTCTTCTCTCCAAAAGGTTACACAATCATGCTTATCCTCAATATTGTACTTAATAATTCTTTCAAGCAAATCATAGGGTACTGTTCTGCTCCATTCTATTTTGAATAGATGTTTAGTTTGTGACAAACCAGCTTCCTTGATCTCATTTGAAAATTTTATTATAGCTTTCCTCTCTGGGCCAACAGCAAAATGATTTTTTGCCATACTAAACCCAATTATATAGGTGCCATGGTGAGTGAACATTGGTTGGTTCCATCTAATTGAAGGCTCTAATACTGGAAACTTAGTGAGAATCCAACTTAATACCTCTTTAAAGATTTCTCTGTGTAAGTCATTTTCAATCTTATTCAAAAACTCATTGAATAATTCCATCTATAACTCCCTATAGCCCTCTTTCTATTTAAATTTGAGATTGAAATAGTGTTTTCAACACTCCGTCTATAATAATCATAATGAGTTTTTATTTGATTGGATAGCACAACATCTCTTATTAAAAGATCTGGGTAATCTCTAAATTTGAATATAGCGGGATATATTATAGAGGCATTGTTAGCTTGAATACTACTTTCTTCACTCTTGTGTTATTTTTATCTGCTATAAGGCATGGAATATGTGGCTCTGTTGGAAGAAGAAGAATAAATTTGTTTTCTTCGAGTACAACACTCAGAGCTTTATTTCCAGTAACAAAATAGATATCTGGTACATATTCTTCTACAATATTCACAGGTTGAGACCAAGCAACTTCTATCATTTCTTTTCCAGAAATTACTAACTGTAAATCCGTTTCTGTTTTATGCACTTCATAGCGAACATCACCCTCTTTTTGTAATACATAATCGAATACAATGTAGCGAATATTGGGGTTTTTAGTCGAATATTTACCGGCAGGTAGGGTTGAAAAATCTGTTGATAGGTAGATATTCAACACTTCCTGAAGAAGTGGAAGTTCCTTCACATAATTTTTTAAGTTCTCAATTGAATCAATTATCATGATAATTCCCCTTATAAAATCGAGTATATAATTACATTAATCTCTCTATGTGTAAGAAAATTCTCCTGCTTTGTATGCAGCAGCAATATCCTTTCCCTCTTCAAAGAAAAAACAATCGTAGCTTATCAATCTTGAAGCTAATAAGTCTCCTTGAGTAACAAACCACATTTCATTCTTTTTAAGAAAATTGGTATTTAATAGGGTCGTCTCTTCTGTCCCAATGACAAGTTGAACCTCTTTATTTTGTCCAATTGAGAAGAAGTATGTGATGAATTGTGTTAGGAGAGAAGGTGCAAGAATGTTTTCAACAATATTGACAAAAACAGGAATGCCTTCTTCCATACTTAGTAATAAAAACAACAGAGAAGAAATTTCTTTACTATAATTCTTACAACAAATCTCAAACCATACAGTCTCATTACCATTGAACAAACGCATATAAAAAAGATTCTCATGCAAATAAGCAACATTAACTGTAGGTTCAGCTTCTAATAATTTTTCTAATTGAGAAAACTTACCTTCAATTACTGGCCTAAATAGTCCTTCAAAAATCTTTAGAATCGTTTGATTATTATCCTCAAGTTTAATAATTGTCTTTGTTTTATGTTGGTAAGAAGAAATATTTGGAATGACTACTAGTGTTGAAAACCAATTCATTATTGAACTAAACAGAACTTTTTTTATTGCAAATTCAGAAACAAGAAGGGTATGTAATCCCTTTTTTTCGACGATAGTAGAGAATTCTTCATTACTAAATAGATCTTCCTTGTAGGTATGATTACCTGTGATACGGTTATAGTAATAGAGAATCTCCTTTTTCCCTTTATCAATTTGAAGAAGCCATTGCTCTACTATTTCATTCGAAGTGGTATCAACTTCAAAACCAATACTATAGGTAGCTCCATTAAGATAAATCTCGAAATCAAATGAAGAGGGAATCTCTTTATTACTTATCTGTGCTGATGAACAGAAGGGGGGAGAAGTTGATTGAGTCCCTTCTAAGAAAATGGTCTTTGCATATTTAATAGCTGTAAAGAAATCTTCTTTATGTTCTCCAAAGATTGCAGAGAATTGATTAATTGAATAATTAGAAACGTTGTTGACTCTTTTAGAGCTCTCAGAGGCCATGGTGAAAGATTGATGATGATGAAATGAGAGGAAGTTGCCAACAGTAAATTTTTTAAACATACAAAGGAGTATATCGAATTCTTTATAAAAAGGAACTTAATATGTAAAAATATTATAGAATTTACTTAAAAATTTGCATGTCAGTATTTAATATGGTGTG
This sequence comes from Spirochaetia bacterium, assembly GCA_009929055.1. Lineage (GTDB taxonomy): Bacteria > Spirochaetota > Spirochaetia > Sphaerochaetales > Sphaerochaetaceae > SABI01. The sequence continues at coordinate 3,862 of SABI01000202.1, forward strand.
TGAAAATAAAATCAATAATAATTTAGGAGGAATAACGATGAAAAAGATTATCGTTGCTCTATGTTTGTTCACAGTACTTTTAGTTCCTATGTTTGCACAAGGAGCTAAAGAAGGTTTGGTAATTGGGAGTGCAATCTATAAATTCGATGACACTTTTATGACAAATGTAAGAAATGCTATTAGCGATGCATCAGTAGGAAAAGCTTCTGTTGATATCGTAGATAGTGAAAACTCACAAGCAAAACAAAACGAAAAAGTTGACCTGTTTATTACAAAAGGTGTCGATAGCTTAGCTATTAACCCAGTAGACAGAACAGCAGCAGGTGTAATCGTTGACAAAGCAAAGAAAGCTAATATCCCAGTAGTATTCTTAAACAAAGAACCTCTTCCAGAAGACCTTAAGAAATGGGACAAAGTTTACTACGTAGGTGCTCGTGCTGAAGAATCAGGGACAATGAGTGGCCAAATTGTTGCTGATTATTGGTTTGCAAACCCTTCTGCTGATAGAAATGGAGATGGAGTATTACAATATGTTATGCTCAAGGGAGAACCTGGACATCAAGATGCAGAACTCAGAACTGAATTTGCTATTAAATTACTAAAAGATTCTGGTATAAAATACGAAAAATTAGCTGAAGATACAGCTATGTGGGATCGACCAAAGGCACAAGACAAGATGTCTTCTTTTATTGCAGCTTATGGTGACAGAATTGAAGCAGTCTTTGCTAACAATGACGACATGGCTCTTGGTGCAATTGAGGCTCTTAAAGCTGCAGGATACTTCAAAG
>SABI01000203.1 GCA_009929055.1 Spirochaetia bacterium
AACTTGATGATAAAAGTCTAAACATGTTCCACAGACAGTAATAGTTACCCCTTTCTCTTGTAGCGAGCGGAGAGTTGCAATTGTTTGATTATCAACAGTCGCTAGATATACTCCACTATTCATGCATACGATGTGAGTGGGAAGATTATTACTTACATTTATTGTGTATAAGAACATTCTTAGAAGGTTTTTTCCTAATTCTTCAGCACCTTCTCCCATTGTATCTTTGCCTATAAAGAGAACCCAATCTTGTAAGGTTTTATTCCCTTTCTCTTCGACTTCTTTCACTACTTTTTTCTCATTAACACTCTTAAAAGTAATAAGGTAATTTTGTTCAGATTCTTCAATAGATATGGAGTAAGAAGAGGCTTGGGCGAGGCGTTTAAGGTTTTCTACTGCTCCTTTATTATCGACAGCAATGATAAAAGAAGAGGCATGGGCATCTATCTCTTTTTTAGCTAACATAAAGGGGATAGGGCAGGCTTTATTTGTTGCATCTATATGGTTTTGCATATTCATTTCTCTAATTATAATAGGATAAACCCTAATTACACAATAGAAACTTCTTGCCAAAACCCATGATAGAGGACATCAATCGATTTATACCCTTTTTGAACAAGTAAGTCATCGGCACCAGAGAAGAAGAAATCTAGTTGAGAGCTTTCATGTGCATCACTATTTAACGTTACTGGGATACCTAAATCTCTACATATACTAAGCATGTAGGGAGAAGGGTAGACTTCTTTGGTTGCTCCACGAGCCATGCCACCAGTATTTACTTCAATTCGAGTGTGATGTTTAGCCGCTACTTTTAAGAATCTATTTACTGCTTTTTGATACCAAGAAGTTGATGGATCAAAGTAGATATACTCTTTATTATGTTTTTTTATCAAGTCACAATGTCCTAGAATATCAAATTTATGGGCAATTACCATCTTTTCTTGAAGAGAATAATAGTGGTTTGCAAAAGCAGTAATATCATTTGAGAAATTGTCATGTAAAAGGGTGGTAAACTCATCAATTGGGCCATCTACAGAAAGGTAGGTTTTGCTTTTTTTATGAAACATCAGATGCACCGAAGCAATTGAGTAATCAATCATATCTCGATATTCGCTACCTATTAACTCACCTGTTTCTTCAAGGTAATCGAATTCAAGACCAGCATAAAGCTCTATTCGATCTTTATAGACTCCTTTTAGTCGATGAATTTCTTCGATATAATAGGGGAAATCTTCTTTTCGCATATGCCAACCATCATCAACAATAAATGGAGTATGACAAGAAAATCCTAAAGATGAAAAACCTTTAGATAATGCTTTTTGCACAATTTCTTCTAGCGTTCCATGCCCGTCATCAAGACCACAGTGTGTATGGTAATTACTTAAATCACGATGAGTATCCATAAAAAATATCATATAGGAAAAGGAGAAAAGAAAAAAGGTCTTTTTATCGACGAAGAACAATTCAAAAGACCAGAGGAATGCACTTTTAATAGAGATTTCTTTACATAATAATCTTTTTAGCCACTCATTTCTTGTCAAAATTAGACATCATTGAGCAATAATATCTATGTAATTAAGCCTCTTTACCCTTTACATTAACCATATGGTGTATACTTATTACTGCTAAAAAGATATGTAGATAATAGATTGGAGGGATACTATGATAGAAAAACAGACAAAATTAACACAAAAACGAAACCTTACATATGCGATTGTGGGGGGAGGGCCAGGTGCTTTTATAGGGGACGTCCATCGCCTAGCAATCCGAATCGATAATAGAGCAACTCTTGCTAGTGGTGTCTTTTCTAGTAATCCAGATAAAAGTAAAGAATTTGGCCTCTCTTTAGGGTTAGATAAGACTCGTTTATATGATGATTATGAGCAGATGGTACACTTAGAATCAAAGAGGATTGATCGAGTAGATTTTGTTGTTATTGTTACCCCAAATGCTTTCCACTACAAAATTGCTAAAGCATGTCTTGAACATAATTTCCATGTAATGTGCGATAAACCCCTTACTATAACTAGTGAGGAAGCCAAGGAATTAAGTCTCCTTTCAAAGAGGAATAATCTTCTTTTTGGAGTAACTTATACCTATACAGGATACCCTGTGGTGAAGCACATTAGAGCACTTATTAAAGAGGGAACTATTGGAACTATTCGATTTGTAAATGGTGAATATCCTCAGCAGTGGCTCGCTACTCCTAGTGAAGATGACGGTAATAAACAAGCTGCTTGGAGAACTAATCCTGAGTTAACTGGTGCTTCTAACTGTGTTGGTGATATAGGCTCTCACATAGAAAATCTTGTTGCTACTACTACGGGCCTTACTATAAAAAGGGTCAGTGCTCGACTCGATAGTTTTGTTGACGGGAGAGTTCTTGATGATAATGCTACCATTATGATTGATTATAACGAAGGGGCAAAGGGAATCTATTGGGCAAGTCAAATCGCAGTTGGCTCTGACAATGCCTTAAAGATACGAATATATGGATCTAAAGGGTCTATCACATGGTCTCAAGAGGATCCTGATCATTTTATCTTATCCCTTTTAGGAGAGGCAACGCGCCTCTATTCTCGTGGGAGAGATATTTTTGTTCCTAGTAGTCAAAAATATAGCAGATTACCCGCTGGCCACCCTGAAGGGGTATTTGAAGCTTTTGCCAATTTGTATCGTGCTTTTATCGATAGTGTAGAAAAGTATAATAAGAATGAAGAAATTAATACTCATTTACTTGAATTTCCAACTGTAGACGAGGGACTAAACGGGGTGAAATTTATTGAAGCATGTGTGAATTCTTCATTAAAAGATAGTGCATGGGTCTCTCTATGAATTGTATGCATAGCTAGGTGATACGTTTCTCTTTTTGCCACCCGAGGGTAGCTTCTCTTTCTTTGTAGGCTAATTGAGTATATAGTTATATTAAGAGGTTTGTATGGATAATGAAAATGTTCCATATACCAATATTCGACCTGCCCGGTTTAGCTCCTTTTGGTATCAAGATGATTCAAATTTGCTCTTTCAAGAAATTAAAGAAGCTTCACTACATACGAGCAACACACATTTGCTATCTAGTGATGAACCCACTTTTATGATTCTTCCTCACTCGGGGCTTACTTACTCCAAAAGAGCCCTTAGTCAGCTATTGACTGGCCACCCCTCTCCTATTCGCCTAGCTATCATAATTAGTCCTTCTCACTATGTTCCCTTACGCCCAAACACCTTGTATGAGTCTGATTTTGATGGGTATGAAACTCCTCTAGGAGAATTACCACATCATTCATTGAAAATAGATTTTCCTACTATTGTTGATAATTCCCCTTTTTTAACAGAGCATGCAGTTGAAATGATTCTTCCGATACTTGCCTACAAACAACAAGAACAGCAACAAAAGTTACACATTGCTATGTTTATGATTAACCACCTAAGTGCTAAAGAAACAACGAAGGAGATAGCCTCTTCAATACTCACAGCATTATCATCAAGTGGCTATTCTTTACAAGAAACGGTTGTTATTGCTTCAAGTGATTTTACCCATTATGGGAAACGTTTCAATTATACCCCATATGAAGGAGAGGAAGAGTCTGTTGATTCATTGATAAAAAGAGCTGATATAAAGCTCATAGACCAACTTATTAATGGTGAGCATACTCACGCAACCACCTATCCAGCAACCCCTTGTGGGTATGCTGCTATGAGCATTGTAAGTGAAATGGCAAGGGCACTTAATTTAAGAGGGAAATTGATTGATTACTATACCTCTAAACAGATTATGCAAAGTGATGATAGTGTCTCCTACGCTACGATATTTTTTTAGGAGGAGCACATGGAAAGACAGATGCAAACACTTCTGCTTAGACTCGCTCATGAGTCAATACTCGAAGAATTAGATCATATAGAGAGTTCTACGTATCTCACTCTGCTCGTTGAAGAAGATCCTCTGCTTCAGCAAAAGCTTGGTGTTTTCGTGACTTTAAAAAAATATGACCTCACTCATACAAAAAGCCGTATATTAAGGGGCTGCATTGGGACAATAGAGGGAGTCTCTCGAGTAGTTGAAGCAATTTACCACCTCTCAAAAGAGAGTGCCTTTGATGATCCTAGGTTCCTCCCTTTATCTCGAGAAGAATATGAAAATATTCATATTAAGATATCACTATTATCGCCATTAAAAGAGATAAATACTATTGATGAAATTATTCTAGGTACCCATGGGGTCGTCTACGAATACCGCCATCACCGAGCCCTATTTCTCCCTGAAGTTGCAATAGAGCAACATTGGGGAGTTCAAAAATTACTTAATCAACTCTGTATAAAAGCTTCACTACCACCAGAGCACTATTTATATAATGAGGGGAAGCTTTCTATCTTTACTGTAGAATCTTTTGAGGATGAAAGAGGATGAAAGAAGCAATTATGTGTGATTCTTGTTACAGGATGTGTTCTCTTAGTCTTGGGCAGGTAGGTTTTTGTGGTGTAAGGATGAATGATGGAATATCTATAAAAGAAACTCCTCATCAACAAATTATTTCTTCCCACCTTGATAGGATAGAGAAAAAGCCTATGTATCATTTTTTCCCCCATACTAAAACCTATTCAATAGGGATGTTAGGATGTAATATGAGGTGTCAATTTTGT
>SABI01000204.1 GCA_009929055.1 Spirochaetia bacterium
CTTGGTTCGGGACCAAGGGGTCGGAGGTTCAAATCCTCTCTGCCCGATTTCCATCTCCCTTATATTGTGTGTAACGGGGTGACCTCTACGATATTCTTCTTCCCATATTTAATCCCTTCCAAGGCAGCTTTTGCTGCACTTAATGTAGTTGTGTAGGGAATAGAGTAAGAAAGTGCAATTTGCCTAAGAGAAAGAGAACTTTTTAGAGATCTTTGTCCCATAGGGGTGTTAATAAGCAAGTCGATGGAGCCACTTGTCATATGATCAATAATATTAGGTCTTCCATCCCCTTCTTTAAGAAGTACTTCACACAAAATACCATTTTCAAATAAAAATGATGCAGTTCCTCTTGTTGCCGCAATAGCAAACCCTAGTTCAATGAATTCTTTTACTATAGGAAGAACTTTTTCTCTATCTTTCTTGTTTACCGATACACACACTTTCCCAGAAGTAGGTAATCTATTTTTAGACGCTATTTGACTTTTATAATACGCTTCTCCAAAGGTCGAGCCAATACCAACAACTTCTCCAGTACTTCTCATTTGTGGTCCTAAGATAGGGTCTATGTGGCTAAAACGGGTAAATGAGAAGACTGCCTCTTTTATTGCCCATCCGTAGGCACAATTTCCTACAGCAATCCCATGTTCTTCATTAACTACCCGTTGTTCTAATAAATTTGTCCCTTCCCATACCCCTACTGCTATATCCATAATATCTGTATCACTCATTTTTGATAGGAATGGGATAGTTCTGCTCGCTCTGGGGTTTACTTCAATTACATAGAGCTCATTGTCTATTGAAGCTAATTGGACGTTCATAAACCCCTGGATATTAAGAGCTTTTGCTATGATATGAACAGTTTCTTTTATCTTCTCTTCTAATTCTTTAGTAAGTTTATAAGGGGGAAAGACTGCAGCTGAGTCTCCTGAATGAATTCCAGCAGCTTCGATGTGTTGAAGGATTCCACAAATGTAGAGATTTTGACCATCACTTATTGCATCTACATCGTATTCAAAGGCATCTTCTAAAAAGTAGTCAAGTAAGAGGGGTGAATCTTCACTAATAAGGATGTTGTTTTGTAAGTAGTCATTCATCTCTCTTTCATTATAGATGATATGCATACCTTGCCCCCCTAGAACGTGAGATGGTCTTGCTAGAAGGGGATAACCTACTATGGTTGCTAATGGAACTACTTCTTGATACGAGGTAGCACTTCTATTTCTGCTTTGCCTGATACCTAAAGATTCAAGTAATGCTGAAAATAGTTTTCTTTGGTCACTAATCTTTAATGACTCATAACTGGTTCCACTAATCTTGATTCCTTCTCTTTGTAGATTATCTAGTATCTTTAATGGGGCTTGTCCTCCAAGTTGTATTACACTTGAGCCAACTTTTTCCCTCTTGATAATATGAATCACTTCTTCAGCATTCACATTCTCTAAGTAGAGTTTATCGGAAATGCTATAGTCAGTAGAGACTGTTTCAGGATTGTTATTAATCATAATGGTCTTAATACCACGTTTTCTGTATGCTAGGGAGGCGAGAGTACAACAGGTGTCAAACTCGAGTCCTTGACCTACTCTATTTGGGCCACTAGCAATAATAGCTCGAGTTTCTCCCTCTAAAGGGTCACTCTCATTTTGTTCGTTATAGGTAAGGTAACAATATGGGGTAACAACATCTACTTCACCACTACAGGTATCAACAAAATGGTCAATTGGTAATATCTTTTCCCTCTTCTGGTATTCATCAATTTCTATTGAAGAAAGGTCTAATAATTGCCCTATTCGGACGTTACTCATCCCCCTCTCCTTTGCCTCAATAAAGAAGTTCCTCATGTCAGGTGAAGAGAGGGAAAGTGTAGTAAAGTGGGTATCGAATGCAACTTGTTCAGCCACTTCATGAACAACAAATGGGTGGTATTGACTAATCGTTATTGCACTTTCAATTGAAGAATGTTCTAGATAGGAATAGAGGGCATGAATTTTATAGGGGTGGAGAGATGAGAGAATTAACAGAACATCTTTTTCACTAAAGGTGGGGATAAGGGTTAAAGGGATGAGTCCTTCTCTATCATCACCTACTCCCCGAAGCCCTTTATTTAAGGCCTCAATGAAGGTTCTCCCTAGAGCAAGAGATTCTCCAACACTTTTCATTTGAGTTCCTAATGTAGTGCCATAAAAAGGGAATTTCTCTATTTCAAAACGGGGGACTTTAAGGGCGATGTAATCAAGTGCTGGTTCAAAGGCACTACTCGTACTTTCGGTAATTTCGTTCATTACTTCACTTAACGAATACCCTACGGCAAGGAGGGCACTCACCCTCGCTATAGCGTACCCTGTTGCTTTACTTGCGAGGGCTGAAGAGCGTGACACTCTAGGGTTCATCTCAATAACGAGCATCTCGCTTGTATGAGGATTGATAGCAAACTGGACATTTACCCCTCCCCCCTTTATGCCTACTTCTTTTATAATTTTCAAAGAAGCATCTCTCATTATCTGGTATTCACTATCTGATAAATTAATAATTGGTGCAATGGTGATACTATCTCCTGTATGGGTTCCCATAGGGTCAATATTTTCTATTGCACACACAACTATAGCATTTCCATAGGAGTCACTAATAACCTCCATCTCTGTTTCCATCCATCCTAATAATGATTTTTCTATTAAAACTTCATGGTTTGCTGACATTTTTAAGGCAGTAAAGACCATGTGATCAAAGTCTTCTTCTTTCTCGATAATCCCCCCTCCTTCTCCTCCAAGTGTTAAAGAGGGACGTAAGATGAGGGGTAAGGGGTTTGTCGTTAGAAACTTTCTTGCCTCACTAATGTTTCTAATAAGTATGGATTCGGGACTTTTAAGATGAAGGGAGGTGACCAATTCTTTAAAGGTTTCCCTCTCTTCCCCTTTTCTAATAGCATCAACACTCACTCCTAATAAGGTAATATGGTATGTCTCTAAGATTCCTTTATCATGGAGGGCGAGAGTTAAGTTTAAGGCTGTTTGCCCCCCCATGGTTCCAATGAGGGCATCTGGTTTTTCAATTTTAATAATCTTTTCAAGGTATTCAACTGTTAAAGGTTCCATATAGACTTTTGCCCCTAAGGAGGGGCTGCTCATCATGGTGGCAGGATTTGGATTAACAAGAACTAGATCATACCCCTCTTCTTTAAGGGCAATAATTGATTGTGTCCCGGAGTAATCAAATTCACATCCTTGTCCTATCACGATAGGGCCACTTCCTATGATAAGGATTTTTGATATTGTTGTTATTTTTGGCATATTGGACTCGCTTTATCTAAGAATATATCAAAGAGATGAAGGGCATCGTGGCTTCCACCATGCCCTTCTGGATGGAATTGGGTACTCATCACCTTATGTTCTTCATCAATGATTCCTTCAATGCTTTGGTCGTTAAGGTTAGTAAACCAAATTTTTGTTGTACTTTGAAGATTTTCAGTCATTACCGAATAGTTGTGATTTTGACTGGTGATGATGATACTTTTATCGAATTGATTCTGTACTGGATGGTTTGACCCGTGGTGGCCAAACTTTAATTTCTCTACATTGTTCTGTAGGGCAAGATTAATTATTTGGTGACCTAAACAAATTCCCCTTATAGGAAGGAGTGTAAACAAGGAGGAAATCTTTTTTATATGAAGCATTAAGGTCCTTGGGTCTCCAGGCCCATTAGAGAGAAAGAGGTAATCAAATTTCACAATCTCTTTATTACTCATATCTAAAAAAAGAGGAGCTGGGATGATACTCACCTTTACTCCTCTATTTACTAGCTGGTCAACTATCCCCTTCTTGGTTCCATAATCAATAAGGGCTACAGTAGTAGAAGAATTAGTACTTCCATACTCTTCTATCTTTTTACTGTGAAGACATGGGGTGATAAGATCAAAAGATTCGATTGGAGAAACTTGTTGTATTCTCCTTTGAATCTCTTTAATCTCTTGTTTATTCAGATGCTCTTCATCGATAAAGAGGCCATACATTGCCCCTTTATCACGTAGGTGAATAGTAAGGGCTCGCGTATCGATTCCTTCTATTGCGGGAATTAGATAGTTCTTACATACTTGATCAATAGATAGTCGCTCTTGAAAGAGGGTTCCTCTATAGAGTTTTTTCACAATAAACCCTTTAATTTGTGGTATATCACTCATGTGTTGAAACCAAGAAGGATCACACCCGTAGGTACCTATGTGAGGATTGGTCATAACGACCATTTGTTTATTATAAGAATTATCTGTGAGTACTTCTGTATATGCACACATTGAGGTATTAAATACTGCTTCTGCAACATAAGGGGAAATATCATCAAGTTGTAACACTTCTTCTTTACGTAAAGCATTACTTCCAAAAGCTATACCTTTATAAAAAGTACCATCTTGTAAAATTAGATAGCGAGAATTCATTACTCCTCCTCGTTGTTTATGCAACATATTTTGTTGCATAATGTAAATTATCTGTTGCAGACTACACTATTAATACATATTTATGCAACACTTTTTACATAATTATACAACACTTTTAGAATCGAGTAGGCGGGAGCCTCACGGCTCCAACCTCTCACACCACCCACCGTACGGATCCGTAGTGGGCGGTTCAAGCA
>SABI01000205.1 GCA_009929055.1 Spirochaetia bacterium
CTTGTGCCCCAGTTGCATCTAATAATCGAGCGAGACTCATACCAATTGCATCATTTCTAAGATGGCCTAAGTGAAGAGGTTTGTTTGTGTTAGGACAACTAAACTCAACCATCACTTTTTTCCCTGTAAGGAGTGTTGTATGACCATATTTTTCTTTTTTCTCTTCAATTTCTTTTTCTAAAGCATGGGCTAATGAAGCTACATCTATTTTAACATTTAAGTATGGGCCTGCTGGAAGGAGTTGTTCCTTAGCTATTCCCTCTTTTTTACCTAATCGGTCATTAAGAAGTTGAACTAACTGTACGGGAGAGCTCCTAAAGACTTTTGCAAAAGGGAAAAGGGGAAAAGCAAGATCGCCCATTTCTGGTTTTGGTGGGGTTTGGACAGCTATCTCCCCTACATCCATGACAAGATGCTCTTGCACACCCTTTTCTTTTGCTATTAATAGTAATTCATCACTAATTATCTTTTTCCACTCATCTTTAATCTGCTGTAACATCTACATTTCTCCAAAAATATATGGGTAATTTCCATTCTCTTTAATTTCACCATTACTATACAAATAAGAGGCCCTTCTTTGCAATAGAGAACTCTCTATTGAGGAAATGAGGGCAAAATACTATAGTAATTGGTAAGGAGTTACCTATGGAGCATACTGAAATTGATATTGAACAGTTTATCCCTTCTTATATAAAAAGTTTTGATCGCTTTGAGAAGTCGAAATATATTTCATTTAGACCTGCCCCTAGTCGAGTAGAATTACAAGCTACCCTTTTTGATATTTTTGAACTTTTATTTCCCGGTAGAAGTGGCCAGGGAGTTCTCTATGAACATACTGTGGTGAAGTTTATTACCCACCTTATGCAAAAAGTGGCTAAAGAATTAGAAAAACATATATTTTTAGGATGGTTTTATGACAATCCCTATCAATTAGGGGACAATGATGTTGATCAGTATAAGGAGATAGCAAGAAAGACAACTATCGAATTCTTGCAAGCCCTTCCTGAAATTAGAATTAAATTAAAAGAAGATGCTGCTGCTGCTTTTGATGGAGACCCTGCTGCAACAAGCATTCAAGAGACAATTCTCACCTACCCTGGTATTTGTGCCCTCACGATGCACAGAATTTCTAATTTTCTCTATACAAAAAAAGTACCCCTCATTCCTCGAATGTTTAGCGAAATTATCCACAACCAGACTGGGATAGATATTCACCCAGGAGCTACTATTGGAAGGTCTCTCTTCATTGACCATGGAACAGGTGTTGTCATTGGTGAGACTACGATAATAGGAAATCATGTAAAAATGTATCAAGGAGTAACTCTTGGTTCGTTAAGTTTCCCTAAAGATGCCTGTGGTAGACTTATAAGAAATCAAAAGAGGCACCCTACTATTAATGATTATGTGACAATCTATGCAAACGCAACTATCCTTGGTGATATCTCGATAGGAGAACATTCAATTGTAGGGTCGAACTCTTGGATTCATCACGACATCCCTTCTTACAGTTTTGTTCAAAATGAGGAGCCTAAAACAATCATTAGAGAGAGGGGTAAGAAAAAAGCTAATTAGCGCTCATGTATCATCTTGATATACTCACTAGGAGTTTGGTTACAATAACGTTTAAACACTTTACTAAAATAGTTTGAATCGCTAAACCCAAGTCGTTGTGATACATCTTTGATAGAAACTTCCCCATCTTCAAAATAGAGTTTAGCTAAACTCATCCTTTGAATACTCACATAGGCAGGAATAGACATTCCTGTCTCTTTTTTAAATTTCCTTGAAATATGTGATATATGGGTATTATGCATTCTACCAAGATCTTCTATTCTCACATCTTCACTTAAGTGTACTGTTAAATAGGTAACTATTTGTTTGATCATTGGTGAATAGGAAGAGACAGAGAACTCAAGAACAGCTTTTGCATAATCTAGGGCAATTTGGGCATAAAGCACCTCATCGAGGTGTGAAACTGAAACAGCATGCTCTATCATCAAATTATACTTATTTTTCATCGTATAGAGATAGAGTGACTGTAATCCCCCACTACGAGCTGCATTGCAACAGAGGGCATTAAGACTAATTAGATGATTTTTACAACATCTAAGAGCCTTCGATGCTACCGTGTTCCCATCACAACATGGGAGATTTGTAGCACTTCTTCTTTTAAGAAGAACCTCTTCCACCTTATAAGGGTTTCCCCATTTCACAGCATGCAATAGTTCTTGTTCTAATTCATACGCATGTTCAATCTGAACTAAATTTAGATGCTCAGGGAGTTTAGATTCTAGTTCAAGTTCATTATTATTGTGTTCATCCATACCTTCACCTTTTTTTAAGAATACCTAGCTTTTAGAGATAATGCAAGTAAAACTCTCTTAAACCCATGTAAGAGAATCATATGTGGAAAAATTGAGAAATATATTTCTTCAAAGGCTTTAATGATCCTATCCTACTGGTAAAAAAATTTCAATGAACGATTTTTACTTCTTTAACTCTTAAATACCTGTTATGATAAACTCTATATAACAGTCCTAGGAGGAAGAAGGTGAATAGTTCGTTAAAAGATAAAATTATTGTAGTAACGGGTGCTGGTGGAGTATTATGTAGTGAATTTGCTCGGCACTATGCCTCTCTTGGTGCAAAAGTTGCTTTACTCAACAGATCTACTGAAAAAATTACTGCCCTTGAAAAAGAACTTAAAGAAAAAGGATACATCGCAAAGGCATACCAGTGTGATGTCCTCGATAAAGAGAGATTAAAAGCTGTTCATAATGAAATACAAAGTGATTTTGGATTAGTAGATATTTTAGTAAATGGAGCTGGTGGAAACATGGATGCAGCTAATACTGCTAATGAATACCATGAAATCAACTTAAAACCAGAATTACGCTCTTTCTTTAACCTTGACTCTTCAGTTATTTCTAATGTGTTTAACTTAAATTTTATGGGAACTCTACTTCCTACCCAAGAATTTACCACCGACATGATTAACAAAGAGGGATGTTCTATCCTTAATGTCTCGTCTATGGCCTCTTATAATCCTCTTACGAAAGTCTTAGGATATTCAGCTGCAAAAGCTGCTGTAAACAACCTCACCTCATGGCTTGCAGTCCACTTCTCTCATGTAGGAATCAGGGTAAATGCAGTAGCTCCAGGATTTTTTAGTACCGCCCAAAACAAATCTCTCTTATTTGATAAAGAGGGAAATTTGAGTGAAAGAAGTAAAAAGATAATTAATGGAACCCCTATGGGACGTTTCGGTGTTCCTCAAGACCTATTAGGAACCATTACCTATTTAGTTGATTCTTCTATGAGTGGATTTGTTACTGGGGTAATTATTCCAGTAGATGGGGGATTTAATGCCTATTCAGGGGTGTAATAACTCCAGAAAATCGGCACACAAAAATTCCATAGAGGCTTTTTCATCTATTCTAGCTTTTATTAAAGCACCTTGAGTAATAGTTGAAGGAGCCTTTTTTATCATCAGTTTTAAGTAATTACCACTAATCCCACTTACCTTGTTATCAACAATCTTCTCAATAATAACATCTACTATCTTACCACGTTGACTGATAATATAATTTTTTGTGTGGTCTACTGAAAGAGTTCTTAACAAAGAGGCCCTTTCATCTCTAAGATATTCAGGAACTGGGTCACTTGCTCCAAACAGGGGGGTAGAAGGACGAGGAGAATAGGGAAAGACGTGTATTTGGTTTATATGTAGTTCTTTTAATCTCTCATAGCTTTCATTAAACTCCCCTATACCTTCACCAGGAAGGCCTGTAATCATATCACCTGCTATGAAAGGATTCTCTTTCACCTCTCTTAAAGAAGAGAGAGCTCTTTGTACTGTCTCATAATCATAATGACGATTAATCCTATTAAGGACACTATTAGAGAGGGATTGAAGGGGAAGATGGAAATGGGGTTGAATTCTGTAATCTTTAAGAACCTCTAATAGACCATCACTAAAACAATCTGGCTCTAATGAAGAGAGGCGTATCCTCATAAAAGGGGAAAGAGATGACAAGATATGGGTTAATAGGTGTTCTAATTTCACTTCACCATCTTTATATTGGCTAATATTGACTCCAGTTAAGACGATCTCTTTATACCCTGTACTTTCAAGTGCTCTACATCTTTCAACCACTTCTTCATAGGGAAGAGAGACACTATTACCCCTGGCAATAGTAACCCTACAATAACCACAGGAGTTATCACATCCATCTTGGATCTTTAAAAAAGCTCTCGAATGGAGAGAAAAACTTGCAGCGTCGTAATCAAATGAGGAGTGTTCATTATCTTCTTTTAAAATAGAGTAGATTGTCTCAAATAGATCTATGTCAGTAATCATCCTTTTACCTAAAGAATGGGCAAGGGTGAGAAGCTTTGGTTTATCTTCTAAGGAAACAACTACTACCCTATCAATAAGCTCTTTTATGAGCTCTTCTTCCATTTGAGCATAACACCCTGTGACAATAATAATGGCTTCCTTATTTTCTCTATGGTACTTACGAATCATTCGTCTTGCTTTCTGTTCGGCTTTAGTAGTAACGGTGCAAGTATTAATAATGTAGATATCGGCAATTTCATTAGGTTGAGCTAAAG
>SABI01000206.1 GCA_009929055.1 Spirochaetia bacterium
TCATAAAGCTCACTTGGGATGTCTAGAAGTCCTGCAATGTACATCACCATGTAGTACCCTACTGACTTCCACACATAGATGATAATTAAACTATAAGGGGCTACTGTAGTGGAAGTAAGCCATGGAAGGGGATTACCTCCAAGGAGCTTAGCACTCACCACACTCATCAAGCCAGTTGACTGATACATATACTTCCACACAATACCAACAGCTACAACCGATAGTACTACAGGGAGAAATATACATGATTGAAGGGGCCCTTTATGACCAAATTTTATTAAATTACTCGATAGTAGGAGGGCAAATATAAAAGCTAAGATGTTTATCGAAACAACGCTGATAACACTAAAGTGCATCGTTGTCTTAAAAGAGTTAAGAAACCTTGTATCCTGTAATAAATTCTTAAAATTCTCGAGGGCGACAAATGTTTTTGGTCCTAGTAAGTTCCATGATTGAACTGAGAGATAAAAAGCATTTATCATAGGATATATGAGGAATACTGAGAAAAAGATTAGTGTTGGAAGGATAAATATGTACCCGTGCCAATCAAGATGTACTGCCATGTATTTCTTTTTTTTACCCATATTTCTTATATTCCCTATGTTATTCTTTGTATAATGGACACTCCACTTATAATAAGTGGAGCATCCTTAGAGATTAATCTTATAAGATTCTATTAATGTCAGTTCGTAACTGAGCAATAGTTTTGTCTACACTCATTCCTTGGAAAATGATGCGAGTAGCACTTGCCCATACTGCATCTTGGATTTCTGCCATTTTGGTAGACATCAAGATAGGAGAGGCTTTTGCTGTCTCTTCACCAAATATTTTGTATTCAGGAATAGAAGCAACTGCAAGGGCTTTATCGAGTGTTTTTCGAGGTTGGTTATAGCCAAGTTTGATAAATTCGTTTGGTTGGCTTGCTAATGTGTCGAGGAATTCCCATGTGAGGGTAGGATCTTTTGCCAATTGAGAAACATACAGACAATAGCCATACCCGATACCACCAAAGTCTTCACCATCGGCAAATCTTGGATAAGCCATTGGAGTAACGTCGGTTCGAGGAGTGCCCCAGTTGTCTAATACGCCCCAGTACCATGATCCACCTGTTAAGAAGGTAGCTGTCTTTTCAGTTCCAAATCCTTCTCTTTCATCATCGAACAAACCTGGATCCCAAATATCATACTTGGTTGCCATGTCGGTTATGGTGGTGATAACTTTAGCAATTTTTGGATCATTAATACTTGCTTTAAATCCTTCTTCTGTTAACCAGTCAAACCCTTGTTGAGCTGCGAGTGCTGACATAATAAGGAATGGGAATACTGCTGCTTTTGAGTTTGTCGCAAATCCATTACGAACTCTGACTCCTCCCTTATCAACAGTCATTTTCTTGGTCACATCATAGAACTCGTCCCATGTTTTTGGAATGTCATTCTTAGGATCAAGTCCAGCTTCTTTCATGAACTTTGTGTTTATCCAACCTACATAGTTTGAGAGTTCAAATGGAATACCGTAGTAATCGCCATTCCAGTATCCACCTGAGATCTCAATTGAATTGGGTTCCCACATGTCAATGACTTCTTTCACAGTGTTCTTTTTGAAACCTGCTGGGTCAATTTTCCTCATTTGACCTGCTTCATGGAATTCAGCTGATTCCATATTTGACAGTGCAAATGAATCGATATCCCCTTGGGAGGCTAGAGCTATTCTAATTTGGTTAGCTCTATCGGCATCAGCGAGGAGTAGCATGTTAACCTCTACATCGGGATGTTTCTCCTGGAACATTTGTACTGCATTATTGTTGATAATGTCATACGAAGTTTCAGTCCAGTGGTAATGGGTGATTACTTTCTTGGCACTTGATTCAACTCTTCCTTGAGCTGATAGCATAGATACCACGAGAATCAGCATTAACACGACGAGCCATCTTCTCCTATTCATAAATTCCTCCTTGTAGCTATCTTCGGATGTACCATCCGATTATTACTATTTACTTCCACATCCATGAAAGTAAAATATTCTCCCTATAATGGAAGTAGGGCAAAATTAGGCATTACCCCGTGAAGCCTAAAAGAACTAAATGCTTCAGCGTACTTATAGCCAGCTTGTAGCCCCCTAAACTCACAGATAATTCTACATGAGTCGGTAAATTCTTGATCTTCATATTCACTCATCCATGAAATTTGACTTTTATGGCATAAAAGAGCTTTTATTTTTTCTTCATATTCTTTTGTAATATCTACATAGACTTCAGGGACAAAATTCACCCCAGCACTTGTATCCCAGTAAAAGAGAGAGGGAAATTTTTTCATTGGTTCTACAGTAGAGGGAACATTCTTTCCCACAAGGGAGAGCATTACTCTTCCAACTACTGTGCCAGTCACATTGTGGTCGGTGCTATTATCTTGTGGGGGATTGGTGAAGATGACATCGGGATTAGCCCATCTAATAGCATCTATAATATCTTTTCTCAAGGCTTCACTATCGACGAGTCCTTCATCGTTGTACCGGAGGAATCTCACCTTGGCATCAAAAAAAGAAGCAGCTTCTAATTGTTCTTTTTCTCTGATAGCGGCTATATTCTCTCTCCCTTCAATGACGTTCGAGCCAATATTGCCACTAGTAGTGAGGGCTATAAAAATCTTGTGCCCCATTTTCTTGTACTTAAGAAGGGTTCCACCACATAAGAACTCAACATCATCTGGGTGTGAACCAAAAGCTAATATATTCATCTCTAACGCTCCTTTTCATTTACATTCAAAACAACTGTAGACCTTTAGTAACTTGTTCAATTAATTCATCTGCTGCGTGAGAAGCAAATATAGTGCTCACTGTTTCATAGAGCATAGGGGAGTCCCCTTCTTCGTAGTTCTCACTATGTGGCAGGTAGCCAACATACCCATCACTGAGTCCACAGAAGAGGATATTTTTTTCTTTAATAGTTTTGTTCGCTACTAAATTAAGGGTCATGAGGGGCTCTACTGGAACAGCACATAGGGCAATTTTCTCTAAGTCGACAATAGAGACAGGGAATGTCATAGTACCAAGGTCAGCATCAATATGCTCTTTATTATCTATATAGGCCCACATGAACTGGGTATAAGCAAACTGCTCGGCTACATAATAGGCGGCCTCTTTAGCACTTATCTTATTCTTAACGATGTACTTCTTTATTACTTCGTTAATACTTCCATCTATGGCCACTTCATTTTTTGGGATGTGTAAGAATTGAGCAAAGGATTGCTTCCAATCATCAATCTTTTGCTCCACTTGAGATTGAGTTAATTTCCCATAACGAAGAGGGAGGGTTACCTCTATTCTCTTAAGTTTTGCCCTAGTGAGTAACTGCAGGGGTGCTCTTTTATAGGTCTCTACCAAGTCGCCTATTAGTTGATTGCTAATAGTATTCATCACTTCAAAAGAGACCCCTTTTGCTTGATCTGGGTCACCCATATCGAGTACCCCTCGAGTATAAGGGTCTACATTCCCTTCAGCTCCCTGGATAAACATAAATGGAATGTTGTACTCTTTTTCTCCCCAATTTCTGACATCTGCTAACCAATCGGCACTAATTAAATAGTTTTCTACCCCAAGGGTAGTAAGGTGGCATGAGTAGTACATGATTGTAGCTAAGGGGGTATTATTTGTTTTTAAGAGGGTGAATAAGAAAAGTCTATCATCGACTTCTTTGGAGAGACCTCTCCTATTTACCCCAATACTCCCCTTCCCTTCTCTCACTTCAATGGTAACTTTCTCTTTTCTCTCTTTTGCTTCGTTAATAGCCTCACTAATTTTTTCTATTAATAAGGCGTAGTACTCTTTTTCCTCTACTGTAGTACCTGTATGAATCGAAAAGGTATCTGGTCCTGAGTGGGTGTGAGTAGCTTGAAGAATAATTGCTTTTTGATTTACCCCGGTTTTAATAGATAGTTCTTTTTTAATAGCAGAGGCACAATCAAGTCCAAAAATACACACATCGACACTTATCCAACAAAAGGGGAGATTATCTGAGTTCTCTACATACAAGGCATAGGCGAAAAGGGGATCATGAACCCCTATAGAGGGGTGTTCTCTGTCTCCATAGCCCATCATTGTCATGGGCTTTTGAGGAGTAATATCCTTTTTACCAATACCTATATACATAACACTTTCCTTTGTTAGAACATTGTTTTTGCACTACCAAGACAATCTGGTAGGTAGTGTTTTATGAAATTTCGTCCCCATCTGTAGGAGGGGATAAACCCTTCTGCCATAGGAACGCCTGCTTGTAGGCCTCTGTACTGAGCTGGGATTTTTAGAAAAGCATCCATTTCATATCCAAATAGATTCTTCATCCACTCATTTTGACTTTTATGGCAAGCTAACATCTCAACCTTTTTATCAAACACATCAGTAATATTTACATAGAGTTGTGGTTCAAAGCTGACTCCTGCGGGAGTGTCCATAAAATAGAGGTGTGGTATTGGTTTTTTTGTAGGTGGGGCCTCTGTTTTTATGTTGGGAACTCCTGCCATGTGGAGGCATTCGTTGACTATGTAGCCAGTAATTGAGTGATCAGGATTGTAATCAGTCGTTGGAGGACTGATTACAACATCTGGGT
>SABI01000010.1 GCA_009929055.1 Spirochaetia bacterium
ATATTATCTCTCGAACAATTTATCCACTTCAGAAAGCTATAGAAGATTTTCAACTCGATGAATTAATAAAAAGAGAGTTACTAACTCCAGATAAATTAACGAAAAATAATACTATTATTGTTGATAAGAAGGAAGTAAGTCTTTCCCAATATGTATCAGGGATCGAGAATTCAAAGATAATTAAGAAGGCTGCAGAATCTAGATTATTATTGTTTCTTAGTAATTTCTCTTGTTCAAGAAATCAGGATGTTCAAAACTTCATCACAACAAATGATAAGTGTATTTCTTTTGAAAAAATGAATCGCTCTAGAACCTATCTTATTTTGAATGAGAAAAACGAGATATTGGGGTATTTTCCTTTGGCGTTGAAAACCCTTTTTGCACAGAAAAAAAGGGTAAAAGGGTCGATAAGAAGAAAAATTAATCCTGGTAAAAGTATTTCATCAATAGCAACTGATTTGGAATACTATAATGTATATCTTATTGGTCAAATTGGGAGAAATGATTCATTCACAAACAAAGATCTTAGTTTAGCAGACATCTTAAGTGAAATTTACCCAATATTTGCAGAAGTGCAAACTAGAGTTGGTGGCTCTTCTATTTTAATAGAAGTTGATAATAACGAAAGATTAATTGACCTTTATCAGAAACATGGTTTTACATCTTTGGGCAGCGATCAAGAAGCTCTTAGTCAACTTCTTATACTACTTAATGCGATCTGATCTATTCTACTAGTCCTGATTCGTCTTTGGCGCCAAAAAACTACCAAGACGAAGATTTTGCCCCTGAGTTTATAGATAACCGGAGCTTGATTCTTTATCTATCTCAATCGTCATCCTGCCACTGATGCACTCTCCAAATACCCAAACTAATAAATATTTGCTTATAATCTTAATGGTTTGAATTTTATAGTTATAACCCCACTAGCAACCCATATATGAGCCGTCTCTTTTTCAGTTCCCTTTCTCCCATCTTAGGCATATATTCTCTATGGTCATTGAATGAGTCCTTGTTAAAGAGAAGATAATCATCCTTTAATAACTATATTCACTAATTTATCAGGAATAACGATTGTTTTAATGATGGTTTTCCCTTCCACTAATTCAATGATTCTTTCCAAATTCATTGCCTGTTTTAAAATAGTCTCTTTGTCTAATCCGATTGCTTGTTCAAAACGAGCTCTTAACTTCCCATTCACTTGAACAACTATTTCAACAGTATCATCTATAGTGAGTTTTTCATCATACTCTGGCCAACTTTGTGTTGATGCAGATGGAGTATGTCCTGCTAAGGCCCAAAGTTCTTCACTAAGATGAGGAACATACGGGCTCAATAAGAGGATAAAGGGCTCCCATATAGAGCGAGGAAGAGATTCTTCCTTATAGAGTTCATTAACTAAAATCATCATTTGACTAATAGCGGTATTAAAATCGAGGCTGTTTGTGTCATGCGTTACTTTCTTAATGGTCTTATGGAGAGTTTTTAATAACTCTTGGTTAGGAGCTTCTTCACTTAAGGTTTTTTCAGTTAAGCGCCACACCCTATCTAAGAATCGATATACACCCGATAATCCTGCAGTTGCCCATGGTTTAGAGACCTCTAATGGGCCCATAAACATTTCATAGACACGCATTGCATCTGCTCCAAAGTCTTTAATAATTTCATCAGGATTGATGACGTTCTTTAAACTTTTAGACATCTTGGCAATAACTCTCTCTAATGGAGCTTGGGTAGCTTTTTCAACGAAAGAGTCTGTAGAAATCTCTTCTACCATATCAGTTGGAACGAGGGTTTTGTCAGCTCTTTGGAAAGCAAAGGAAGTAATCATCCCTTGGTTTACCAGCCTTTGGAAAGGCTCTTTTTGTTCTACAAGGCCAATATCAAACAAGACTTTGTGCCAGAAGCGAGCATAGAGGAGATGGAGAACAGCGTGTTCAGCTCCACCAACATATAAATCAACAGGCATCCAATAATCTATCTTCTCCTTACTCGCAAGTTCCTTTGTATTATGAGGATCAAGGAAGCGGAGATAGTACCAACAAGAGCCCGCCCATTGAGGCATCGTATTTGTCTCTCTCTTAGCTTTTCCACCACAAACAGGACATGTGGTATTCACCCACTCCTCTATTGTCGCTAAAGGAGATTCTCCTGTCCCACTAGTGGTATAGGATTCTACTTCAGGGAGGGTGAGGGGAAGCTCCGAAACTGGTACTGGAACAGTTCCACAGGTAGGGCAGTGGACAAGAGGGATAGGTTCTCCCCAATATCTTTGTCTTGAAAAGACCCAGTCCCTTAATTTATAGTTAGTACTTTTTTTACCAATACCGCTAGATTCTAAATAGGCGTTCATCGTATCGATACCGGTTTGTTTATCAAGGCCATCTAAAAAGTCAGAATTTACATGGATTCCATCTCCTGTAAAAGCTTCAAGGTTGACATCTACATCACTCTTTAACACTTCTACAATTGGAAGATTAAATTTCTTTGCAAACTCCCAGTCTCTTGTGTCGTGAGCAGGAACTGCCATAATAGCCCCTGTTCCATAGGAAGCGAGGACATAATCGGCAACCCAAATTGGAATTTTTTTATTATTAACAGGATTGATTGCGTAAGAGCCGGTAAACACACCAGTTTTATCTTTAGCTAAATCAGTTCTTTCTAAATCAGATTTATGGGATGCTTGGTGGATGTACTGGCCTACTACTTCTTTTTGCTCTTCTGTTGTGAGAGAATCAACTAGTCTGTGTTCTGGAGAAATAACCATATATGTTGCCCCAAAAAGGGTGTCACTACGAGTAGTGTAGACTTCAAGGACTTCATCAGAATGGTCAATCTTAAAAGTGACACTTGCCCCTTCACTTTTACCAATCCAGTTCTTTTGCATTGCTTTTATAGAATCTGACCAGTCGAGGGTATCGAGGTCTTCTAATAGCCGCTCTGCATATTCAGTAATTTTTAACATCCACTGACGAATATTCTTTTTTGTTACAATAGTACCACAACGCTCACATTTTCCATCTTTTACCTCTTCATTAGCAATTCCAGTTAGACAATCTGGGCACCAGTTGATTGGGGTAACAGCTTCATATGCTAGATTTCTTTCATAGAGTTTAAGGAAAATCCATTGAGTCCATTTGTAGTATTCTTCAGTATGGGTAGAAATTTCTCTCGACCAATCATAACTAAAGCCAAGTCTTTTAATTTGCTTCCTAAAGTTCTCAATATTTGCTTCGGTAGTTGTCCTTGGGTGAGTTCCTGTTTTAATTGCATAGTTTTCAGCAGGGAGGCCAAATGAGTCAAATCCCATTGGGTGGAGGACATTGTAGCCATTCATTCGTAAATAGCGACAATATATATCTGTTGCTGTATACCCTTCTGGATGTCCTACATGGAGGCCAGCTCCTGATGGATAGGGGAACATGTCGAGGACATAGACTCTCTTGTCTAAGGGAACAGAGGGATCTTCATGTACACGAAAACTTTCTGTGTCTTCCCAAAATTTCTGCCATTTTAATTCAATTTTTTCAAACGGATAACTACTCATGCCGGAATCATACCTAGGAGCCTTAAAGGTGTCAATGCAACGGCATATTTAAGTTGCTTGTTGGCTCATATTAAGGGCTAATCTTACATCTTCAACCCTTTTTTTGTTCATTTTTATAATGGTAAATGTTCCAAAACTAAGCTCTAACTCCTCACCAGGGACTGGAATTGTCCCAAGTTGTTCAATTAAGAACCCTGCAAGAGTCTTAGAGAGGTCATGCCCACTTAAATGAAGGTCTAATCTGTCACTAATTTCTTGCAAAGAAGTATCTGCTTTAATGAGATATACCCCTTCTTGTTCAGGTTGTATTCTTAATGGATGACCAATTTCGTGCTCATCATAAATTTCACCAAAGAGCTGCTCAATGATATCTTCTAACGTGACAACTCCACTTAAACCACCATATTCATCAAGAACTATAGCAATTTGAAGTTTATTCTGTTGAAACTGAAAGAGCATATCATCTACCTTACGAGTTTCAGGGACATATAAGGGGGTGTGTTGGAAAGAGAGAAGTTGTTCACCGCTTTTGCCTTGAATTTCAGCCAACAGTAAATCTCTAATCAATACAACACCAACAATATTTTCTGGACTTTCGTTATAAATAGGAATTCTTGAGTATCCACTTTGAATAATTGGATTATACGCCTCTTTAAGGGTAAGGGTGTCAGAGAGACTAAATACATCAGTTCTGTGAGTCATCACACTCTTTACAGGTGCTTCACTAAAGTGTAGGACTCTCTGCACAAGAGAAGTCTCATACTCATCTACAATCCCTTCGTTTTCAGCTACATCAACAACGTGCATTAAAGAGTCGAGTGATAAAGAACCCTCTTTTTCGTGATTAAACATAGAAGTAATTAATGAAGCAACCCAACGAATAGCCATGATTAGTGGATAGAGGATTATTGTTAACCCTTTAATTGGGTAGGAGGAGAAACGGGCAAATCTCATATTATAGGTAATTGCTAATTGTTTAGGAACAATTTCACCAAATATTAGGATAAGGAGGGTAAGAACTCCAGTAGCAATACTAATTGCCTTATTTCCCCATACAGAGAGGGCTAAGGTCGTTGTAAGGGCAGAGGCACTTAAATTTACGATATTGTTTCCAATAAGGATGGTGGTAAGGAGTAAGTCAGGAGTATTCGCTAGATTTCCAGCAAGAATACTTCTCCTTCTCTCATCGGTTTCAAGCATCCTTATTTGCAAGAACGACAGTGAAGTAAAGGCTGTCTCTGCAGAACTGAAAAATGCTGATAACACTAATAATAGGACAATAATAAGAATATGAAGGGTCATGAGGGCCTTCCTTTACTCTTATTAGAGTTCCTTAAGTACATTTGTTTTTTTTGCGATAAAGGGTCTTCCATAGAGCATTACTATACACAACTTCTCTTCATATTTGCAACCTTTATCGTCACCCCTAGATAAGAACAAATCCAATAATAAGAAGAAATTGGGCAACAATATAGGTGCTCATTACTGCTAATTCATACTTTTTATTATTATAAATAATTTGCTTTGCAATGAGAAAGTCAGAAAAAAGGAAGAACAAAGCCCCAGAAAATATAACCAAAGAGGCTATTGTTTGGTAGGTTAACAAGAAAATGAAAGAAGAAGTAGCCATAATCGTAATAATTAAGGCATAGATGAATATAAGTGGAGTAAGAGTATGACCCATAGGGTGAAGGATCTTTATATAAAATAAGGCAAGAATAATTGAAGTTCCTAGAAAAGGGAAAAAGATAAGAAGAAAAGGGGCTTCTTGGGGAAATATATAAAGAGTGTAGAGAATATGAGAAAGGGCAAACGCGAGAATAGAAACTTTTTGAGACACACCTGGTTTTTTATCAGCAATAAACAATCCAACATCACCAAAGAATGAGAGTCCTAATGCACCTACAATAAAAGGGGAAGCAAAAGGGACTAATACAACATAAGAAAAAAGGAGACTAGGCATAAGTAAAGCTTTACTCACCCCTTTTCTTATTGAATTATTTCCCATTAGGGAAAAGAGGTGGAAAAAACTCATTGAGAGAAATAAAATAAAAGAGAAAATTTTGTATCCTTGACTATCCATATTTGCTATCCTTTAATGACAAAGATGAGAGGCTAAATAAATGATTGAACAACAACGTATTTCCCAATTGAATGAAAAAGAGGTACAAAAAGAAAATTCTTACGTTCTCTACTGGATGCAAGGGGCTGCTCGCCTCCGATTCAACCACGCCCTTCTTTATGCTAATGAACTCTCTCAACAATTAAATAAACCACTAGTTGTCTACTTTGGTGTTACCGATGATTATCCTGAAGCTTCAATTCGTCACTACCATTTTATGATACAAGGTATTCAAGAAGTATACCAATCATTCTTTCAACAAAATATTAGAATGGTAATAGCTCATACCGATGTAGCTAAAGGGGCAATACGAGCTTCTTGTGATGCTGTTGCTGTAGTTACTGACGCTGCCTATGTTCGTCATGAAAGAGAATGGAGAGAATTTGTTGCCTCTTCCATTGCAGCCCCCCTTATCATGGTTGAATCAAATCTTGTTGTCCCAATACGGGAAGCTTCTTTCAAAGAAGAGTATTCTGCTGCAACTTTGAGAAGAAAAATTGAGCCACAGATCTCTTTTTGGGCAAAAGAAGTTCCCCCTCTGGAGTATGAAGGAGAGTATTATAATGGGCCATTTTGTTTAGAAGATATATATGATAAAGATATTGATATCTTGATGAATCATCTCAATATCGACAAATCTATCCCTATAGTAAAAAATAAGAGGGGAGGAGAAACTGAAGCACGAAAAACTCTTGATTACTTTATCGAACACCACCTTGATGGCTACTCAACTAAGAGAAATGACCCTTTAAATACCTATTATTCTGAACTAAGTCCCTTTCTCCATTATGGACAGATATCTCCTATAGAAATATATCTAGAAGTAAACAACACAGCTATCCCTGATAAATTAGATTTTATTGAACAGCTTGTTGTGAGAAGAGAGCTTGCTTTTAATTTTGTCTTCTATAATCCCCACTATGATAGTTTTGATGGGCTTCCTTCTTGGGCAAAAGAGACGTTGTTGCGCCACAGCGGGGATGCAAGAGAATATAGCTATTCATTTGAAGAGCTGAAAGAAGGACAAACTCATGATGTTTTTTGGAATGCAGCACAAGCTCAATTGAGAGAGTGTGGCACAATGCATAACTATATGAGAATGTATTGGGGAAAGAAAATCTTAGAGTGGACAAGCGAGCCAAGAAAAGGGTATGAAATAGCCCTCTCTCTTAACAATCTCTATCAACTTGATGGAAGAGACCCGAATGGGTTTACTGGAGTTGCTTGGTGTTTTGGTAAGCATGACAGACCGTGGGGAGAAAGACCAATATTTGGCCTTATTCGCTATATGAATGATAAAGGATTGATGAGGAAGTTTGATATGAAGCATTATGTAGAGCATATTGAAAAAACATGTAATATTACTCTTCAAAGAGAGCGACAAGGGCAATTATTTTGAGAATTCAAATGAGCCTTTCCAATTTGAAAAAAAGTGTATATAATAGGTAATCATGGCAAAGAAAACACCTCCTAAAGGGTCAACCCACTACGATGAGAGCACCATTAAATCTCTTAGTGCCCTCGAGCACATCCGACTACGTCCTGGGATGTATATTGGACGTCTTGGTAGTGGATCTCATTTTGAAGATGGAATCTATGTCCTTTTAAAAGAAATCATAGATAATAGCATTGATGAATTTATTATGAACTACGGCTCTAGGGTAATTATTAGTGTTATCGGTGAAACGGTAACAGTAAGAGACTATGGAAGAGGAATCCCTTTAGGAAAAGTTATTGATTGTGTCTCTATCATTAACACAGGGGGCAAGTTCAACGATGATGTGTTTCAATTTTCAGTAGGACTCAATGGAGTAGGGACAAAAGCAGTAAACGCCCTCTCTTCCTATTTTAGAGTAGTCTCTTATAGAGATGGAGAGTTTTTTGAAGCAATTTTTTCTAAAGGAGTCCAAGTAAGTGAAAAGAAAGGACCTACCTTAGAGAAGAATGGAACTCTCACTGAATTTATTCCAGATAGTAGTCCTGAAATTTTTGGAGAGTATGAATTCAACTCAGCATTCATTGAAGAGAGACTTTGGAACTATGCCTATTTGAATACTGGCCTTACATTAGAATTTAATAGGAAGAATTTTGCCTCAAAAAATGGATTATTAGATCTTCTCTCTAAACAAGTTGAAACAGAGGGATTGTATCCTATAATTTATCATCGTAATCACCGTATTGAATTTGCTTTTACCCATACAAATAACTATGGAGAAAATTATTTCTCTTATGTAAATGGACAACACACAAGTGATGGGGGAACTCACCTTTCTGCTTTTAAAGAGGGTATCTTGAAGGGGATAAATGAGTTTTATAAAAAGTCTTATACGGCAGTAGATGTAAGAGATGGCCTCGTTGCTGCGGTGAGTATTAAATTACAGGATCCTATCTTTGAAAGTCAAACAAAGAATAAACTTGGAAACAATGAAGTACGGTCGTGGATTATTACGGAAGTAAGGGAAAAGATTGTTGATTATTTGTTGAAAAATGGAGAAGAAGCACAAAAGCTAAGTGATAAAATTGCAAATAATGAGCGACTAAGAAAAGAACTTGCTTCAGTCAAAGGGGCTGCTAAAGATGCTGCCAAGAAAGTTGCAATAAATATTCCTAAATTAAAAGATTGTAAATACCATCTCAATCAATCAGGTGAAAAAGGGAATGGTTCAATGATTTTCCTAACAGAAGGAGATAGTGCAAGCGGTTCTATGACAAGCGTTCGAGATGTCTACACTCAAGCGATATTCTCTCTAAGGGGAAAAGTCCTTAATACATTCGATAAGAAAAGGACAGATATCTATAAGAATGAAGAATTATACAACCTTATGGTAGCCCTTGGTCTTGAAAATGGGGTAGAAGGGCTTAGGTATGGAAAAGTTATTATAGCTACAGATGCTGACACCGATGGCTTTCACATTAGAAATCTTTTAATGACCTATTTTCTCACCTTTTTTGAAGACCTTGTGCTAAGTGGAAGACTCTATATCTTAGAAACCCCCCTTTTTAGAGTGAGAAATAAGAAAGAGACAGTCTACTGTTTTAATGAGAGTGAAAAGCAAGAAGCCCTCATTAAAATAAAAGGGGCTGAAATTACCCGATTCAAAGGATTAGGGGAGATAAACCCTTCTGAATTTCGTCAGTTTATTAGTGATAATATCCGCCTTATCCCAATTTCTATCTCTTCTTCAAGAGAAATGCACCTTACATTAAAATTTTATATGGGGGATAATACTCCCACTCGACGTGATTTTATTATGGAGAATCTCATATAATGAGCCACGCAGAATCAATATTTAAAGAAAATTACCTCGAATATGCCTCTTACGTAATAAGAGATAGAGCTATTCCAGATATTGCCGATGGATTAAAACCAGTACAAAGAAGAATTATTCACTCTCTCTTTGAAATGGATGATGGAAAATTTCATAAAGTAGCTAACGTTGTTGGCCACTGTATGAAATACCACCCTCATGGAGACTCTTCTATAGGAGACGCTTTAATCAACATTGCCAATTCTAACCTTTTTATTGACAAGCAAGGAAACTTTGGAAACCCTCTCACTGGTGATAATGCAGCAGCACCTAGGTATATCGAGTGTAGAATTTTAGACTTTGCTAAAAAAGTTCTTTATAATCCACAACTCACCACATTTATTGACTCGTATGACGGAAGAAATAAAGAGCCTGTTGCTTTTCCTGCAAAGCTTCCTATTGTTGCAATTAGTGGAACAGAAGGTATTGCAGTTGGGATGTCAACAAAAATCCTTCCGCATAATCTTAATGAAGTAATAGATGCAATGATTGATACCTTACATGGGAAAAAGGTTACCCTCTATCCCGACTTCTATGGTGGAGGACTTGTAGATGTCTCTTTATATGATGATGGGTTAGGAAAAGTATTAGTAAGGGCTAAAATTGATATTAGAGATTCTAAGAAAATTATCATAGAAGAACTTCCTTTCTCTGTTACTACTGAAAGAATGATTAAATCAATAGAAGATGCAGCAAAGAAAGGGAAGATAAAAATCTCCTCAATAAATGATTATACAACCGATAAGGTAAATATTGAGATTGTCTTAGCGAGAAATACCTATTCTGATGAAATCGTTGATGCCTTATATGCCTTTACAGCTTGTCAGCTTCCTATTTCTGTTAATCCACTTGTTATTGTCGATAATATGCCCAAGATAATGAGCATCTCAAGTATGATTGAGTATAGTGCAACATCCCTTATCTCAATATTAAAAGCTGAGTTAGAGTTAGAGGCAAAACAACTGAATGATACCCTTCATTACCGTACATTAGAGCGAATCTTTGTTGAAGAGAGAATCTATAAACAGATAGAGAATAAAAAAACTCAAGAAGCTGTAACAGAAGCTGTCTTTAAAGGATTTATCCCTTTTAAGGAGAAACTGTATCGAGCCCTTGTTGAAGAAGATGTTGAACGATTATTAAAGATTCCTATAAGGAGAATCAGTTTATTTGATATTGGAAAAAATCAACAAGAAATAGAAGTAATCCATGCCCGGTTAGAAAAGATAGCCTATCACTTAGGGCATCTTGTTGAATATGGACTCTCATTTTTAACTGAGCTTAAAAAAGATGCAATCGTAAAAGAATCTAAAAGAAAAACTACTATTGCCTCCTTTGAAAAGATTTTAGTGAGAGAAGCGGCACAAAAAACTCTTTCTCTTAAGTATGACGCCCAAGCTGGATATCTAGGATATGATTTGAAAAAAGGGGTAGAACAAGCAGTTGTCTCTACTTTTGATAGAATCCTTATTATTCAAAAAGATGGGACCTATTTTATTGCCGATGCCCCTGAAAAATTATTCGTTGGTAAAGGGATGCGCTACTGTGCCATTGCCGAGAAAGAGGCGTTAGAACACGTCGTATTTACTATTATTTATCAAGAGAAGACTCTCAAATACTTATTTATAAAGAGATGTAAAATTACCCAGTTTATTATGAATAAAACCTATAGCTTAGTGCCAGAAGGGAATTTTAAACTCTATACTCTCTCTACACTAGATGATGCAAGGATTACTATCCTCTTCAAAACAGGGAAAGGGTATAAAAACCTTGAAGATAGAACCTATTTTTCTCGGTTTATTATAAAAGGGGTAAAAGCAAATGGAGTGAGACTCACCACAAAAGAGGCTCAAACTATTCGATTAAAGAATGAAAAAGATCCAAAAGGGGATAGTGATGAGATGAACTCATTATTTAAAGATATTGACCCTTTTGATGACGACATTGAGGAAACAGAAGATGAATGAGATAAGAAAGAGGATATTATATGAAGATAATCACCTCATAATTATTAATAAACAACCAAAAGAACTTGTTCAAAAAGATATTACTGAGGATATTACCTTAGCTGATAAAGTGAAAGAATATTTAAGAGTAACCTACAAAAAACCGGGAAATATCTACTTAGGTATTCCACACCGAATTGATAGACCAACAAGTGGCATCGTTATCTATACAAAAACAGAGAAAGCCTTAGTACGAATGAACGCTCTGTTTAGAAAGGAAGATGGAATAAAAAAATGGTATTGGGCTGTAGTTGATAAACTCCCTTTTTTCACAGACCCTCAGATAGTCCACTATATTACTCGAGACACAAAAAAGAACAAATCTTTTGCAACTCTTGAAAAGAGAAAAAACTCTCAAGAAGCAAGGATGAACCTCACTATCGTTGGAGCTTCAAAGACCTACTATCTGTTACAAGTTGAACTTATTACAGGGCGCCATCATCAAATTAGAGCCCAACTGAGTGCAATGAACTCCCACATTAAAGGTGATATAAAATACGGCTCTCAACGGACTAATCCTGATGGAAGTATCCACCTACATGCTCGAAAAGTCTCATTTGTTCACCCTGTAAGCCAAGAGTCTATTACTATTGTAGCTCCTCCACCAATTGATCCTGTGTGGGATTATTTTGCTGCAATAGAGTAGGAGAAGCAATTATTCCAATTTTGTTCCTTCCATCAGCTTTTACAGTAAAAGGGTTCTCTGCTTTTATATGGGTAAAGTAGCGACTCTTTTCAACAACAGGATACGAGTCAAGTTTGGTAAAATCTAACAGGCCATCGTTATGGACTGGATTTACCGTAAAATAGATTGTTCCAAGGGAAGTGATATTTTGAAAGAAGTGAGTCCCTTGGGAAGGTTCAACTTGAAAGCCAGGGAGACTTGTTTCAACAATAACAGCAGCTTGAGATATTTGAGACCATACCACAGGAATTCCTAGCCAGGGGTCACTCGAACCAAGGCGTCCTGCAACAATTAAAATATATTCCTTTTGAAGAGTGACAAATTCACTATTAATTCTGTCTAGTTCAAGAACCATTTCTCCTGTTTTTGCAGGATTAAACGAATCAGTACTCACATAGACAACATCTGTTATCTTATCAGTATTCCCATTTCCCATTACATGATGAGCGAGGACGATAGCCCTCTTTTTTTCATCGTCTGTAATGGAGAGGGTCTCTGATTCAAACATTGAGACAATTGGTCTTATTTGTAGAAGGCTGAATTCTGGTTTTTTCCCTTCACTTCGGTGTAAGTTACATGCAAATTCAATCTCAATAGGGGTACTCATCACTTTTTGTCCAAGTTGAAGGAGATCTTTTACAATAGCTGCGATTGGGTAACTATTATATTTTAAGACACTATTGAAGGTAATCACTTTTTTCCCATTAGCACTAAGTTGTTCGCTCAATACTCCCAAGTTTGTATCGAAAGTAGAGGCGATGTGGTGTAGTGCAGGGGGGTGAGCTTCAGCCTCTTTTAGTGGAACTTCTACAAGGTTTTCAGGATTTCCATAGGGATGGTAAGGAGTAGCCATATCGAGGGCATAGAAGGTTTGTTGACTGCTCGATTCTCTTCCTCCTAAAAACTGAAGGTTCTTTTTAGGGTTTGATGGAGAAAATCTAAATGCAATTCCGTTATCTACTATCATTTTACCAAATCCGAAAGAGAGCATTCCTACTCCATCTTCAGCTTTTTCATTTCCTACTGGGTAGAAGTTTAAAGACCTAGCTACCCCTGAGATATTCGGATACCAATACTCTCCATACAATCCCCCAATTACCTGTTGGATAATAATAGCCATTCTCTCTTCTTCTACCATATGGTGAGTTGCCCTTAGATACTCTTTGCTTTTATTGTAAAAAGTTGATGCGTATACACTAATAATTGCATCACTTAAAGCTTTTAATCGCTCTTTGTCGCTTCCTGTGTTAGGAAGCATACATGTTTCATACACCCCTGCAAAAGGTTGGTAGTGAGAGTCTTCTAACATGCTTGAAGATCTTACTGCAAGTGGAACCTGAATTGTTTTCAATATTGCACTAAGGTCAAGAATGAGCCCTTTTGGAAGGGACTTTGATAAAAATATACGACGTAATGTTTCATCTGGTACGGAAGCAGAGACTATCTCTTGAAGATTATTCTCCTCCATGAATTGGGTAAATAAATCTGTCGCAATTACAATAGTACGGGGAATAGAGAGGTACATATCATTATATTTTTCGATGATGGTACTATGTCTTAATTGGAAGTCGATAAATGCGAGACCTCGCCCTTTTCCCCCCAGAGAACCTGACCCGATTCGAGAGAAGAACGAGCTTTCATCAAAGCTGGCTCTATTAAATTGAGCAATTCGTCCTTTTCCCCTATTCATTCGATAATCTTTGATTATTTGAATAAGATGTTCTCTAAGGACTTCTGGGTTGGGATAGTCACGAACAGAATAGGGACGAAATACATTTGCAAGGGTATAAAGGCTTCTTGCTTTAAGCCATCTTGAAAAGTCATTTCTATTTGAATGGAGTGTAAAGGTTTCAATAGGTATTTTGGCGAGAGCATGTTGGAATTCTCTCAAATTGTTAGCTCGGGCAATTTCTTGTTGGATATTGTACACATCTTTAAAAATAAAGGGTCCAAACCCATAGTTTTCAAAAACATACTCTTTTAAGTCGGTAAGAAGAGATGGGCTAAGTTTCCAGATAAATGACGTTTTTTCTTGGGTTGCCCTATAGGCAGATTCAGCCCTTGTTGATTGAAGGAGAAGGGGAAGATCTTTATTCACTTGCCTTACATGGTCTGCAAGACGGAACCCTGCTTCATCATCATTTACCCCTTCTCGGTCAAAGGCAATATCTGAAATAATCCCAAGTATATGATTCCTAAAAGTATTATAGAGCTCTATCGCCTCTTCATAGTTTTGTGCTAAAAGTATTTTTGGTCTTCCCCTCATCCTTAAAGCAGTCGCCCATGGGTTAAGCCCTTCACTCATGCTCATGCGAGTTTGTTGAATGATTGCAGTATAGAGAATAGGGAGGAATGAAGAGTAAAATCTGACAGAGTTTTCTACTAAAATAATGATTGGAACTTCTGCAGTTGAATTCGCATCGTGTTCGGCATTCATTTTATCTTCTAATATTTTAATCATTGCTAAAAAGATGTTTGCGTTTCCTTGCCAGTAATAGAGGGCATCTATTCCTCCAATCATCCTTTTCTTTAAAGTAACACTCACCTTATGACCAGGAGATGGAGAGAGGGCTACTATTGGGAGGTTTGGGTATTTTTCTTTTACCGAGGCAGCTAACTCAGAGACAGTTGTCCCTTCGAGCTCTAACATAGTAACAATTAAATCAAAGCTGTTTAGGGATAATAGTTCAAATACATCTTTAACAGTACGGGCAAAAGTAATTTTTGGGGGCGTAGAGAGGCCCAGCTGGGTATATTCATGAAAGAGTTCTTCTTCGACTCTTCCATCTTCTTCAATAAGAAAACGATCATAATCACTACAAATAAGGATGACTTTGTAGATACGAAGTTGCATGAGGTCCCCAAAGGGATCTTTGTGGTTTATGAAAGTTCTCATAGGTATATATGTTACCATAACACACTTGATATGTACTATAGATTGTTTTTATTGATATATTGATGAGTTTTAAATCAGTAAAAAATATAAAATTTATAAATAGTTAAATATTATGTAAGATAAATGACATATACAACAAAAACAGGCAAAGATATTATAGATATCGTAAAATTAATCTTGACATGGAAACTATAGGAAAGTAGAATATATAGTATTGATATATAAAAAATTAAGAAAATGAATGTAATTCAATATTAGGAGGAATTTCATGTACAATTTAGAGGAATTTATGGCTGGTTTAGAGAGAAGGAATCCAGCAGAGCCTGAATTTATTCAAGCAGCAAAAGAGGTTATTGAATCAATTATCGATGTGGTAAATGAAAACCCTGCATACGTGCATGCTAAGATATTAGAACGTATTACAGAGCCAGACAGAATCTTTACATTCAAGGTTGAATGGGAAGATGATAATGGGGATGTGAATGTGAATAGAGGATATAGAGTTCAATTTAACAATGCTCTTGGTCCTTATAAAGGTGGAATTCGTTTCCATGCTAGTGTTACCCTTGGATCTCTCAAATTCCTTGGTTTTGAACAAACATTTAAAAATAGTCTCACCACACTTCCTCTTGGCGGTGGTAAAGGTGGATCTGACTTTAACCCAAGAGGGAAAAGTAATAATGAAATTCTTCGATTCTGTCGCTCCTTCATGACTGAACTTCAAAAATATATTGGCCCACAAACAGACGTTCCTGCTGGAGATATTGGGGTTGGGGCAAGAGAAGTTGGCTATATGTATGGCCAATATAAACGCCTGCGTGATGAGAATACTGGTGTTCTTACAGGAAAAGGGAGAGCATGGGGTGGTTCTGTTATTAGACCAGAAGCAACTGGCTTTGGGTCTATGTATTTTGCAAATGAGATGGTAAAAGCCCATAATGATACCTTTGAAGGGAAACGAATTTCAGTCTCTGGCTTTGGTAACGTTGCTTGGGGTGCTGTTATGAAAGCTTCTCAACTCGGGGCGAAAGTTGTGACAATTAGTGGTCCAGACGGATACATCTATGATGAAGAAGGGGTTGGAACTCCTGAGAAATGGGCTTATATGGTGGAACTAAGAACTTCTAATAATGATGTTGTTGCTCCATATGCAAAGAAATTTAATGCAAAATTTGTCCCTAACAAAAAACCTTGGGAAGTTGCAGTAGATATGGCATTCCCTTGTGCAATCCAAAATGAACTTAACCTAGAAGATGCAAAACAACTCGTAGAAAATGGTGTCTCTTATGTAGTTGAAACTTCTAATATGGGCTGTACCGCTGATGCTGTGAATTATTTCTTAGGCAAGAAAATTCCATTTGGTCCAGGAAAAGCTGCAAATGCAGGTGGAGTTGCTGTTTCAGGTCTTGAAATGTCTCAAAATGCAATGAAATTAAGTTGGAGCGAAGAAGAAGTAGATGCAAAACTACACATCATTATGTCGAGTATCCACGAAGCATGTGTCAAGCATGGTACTAGCCCTGATGGATATATCCACTATGTTCGTGGTGCTAATATTGCTGGATTTAAAAAAGTTGCTGATGCAATGTTAGACCAAGGATATTAATTCTTATTCTGATTCTTATTGGCCCCTCTATTGATATAAGAGGGGCTGTTTCATATAATTACACCCATGAAATACCAATCAATTGAAATTATAGAAAAACTTACTCAAATTAATGGTCTTAGTGGGAACGAAGAATCTGTTGCTTCTCTCGTTCAATCGTTGCTCCCCTCTGGAGTACATACTGAGATAGATGGAATTGGAAACCTCCTTTGTACCATCAAAGGGACCGACCCAAACGCCTCTACTATTCTTCTTGCTAGTCATATGGATGAAGTTGGCTTCATGGTAAATGATATCTTGAGTAATGGGTTCCTCCGTCTTAGTATGATGGGTGGGTGGAATACTCTTACCCTTCCATCTTCTCCAGTAGATGTTATAAACACAAAAGGGGAGCTAGTTCGAGGGGTGATTGGGCAGATTTCTCCCCATTTCCTTAAAAAAGATGCCCCAATTACAGTTCCTCATATTGACGATATCTTTGTAGATATTGGAGCAAGTAGTAGTGATAGTGTGAAAAGAGATTACCATATAGAAATAGGAAGCCTTGTTGCACCAGTTTCTCCTTTCTTCCACAATACGCAGAGTGACCTACTTTTTTCAAAAGCATTTGATGACAGAATTGGAGTTGCTTCTCTTATTGAACTTGCCCACAAAGTAGTTGCTTCTCCAATTTCTTCAACTATTATTCTAGCTTTTAGTGTCCAAGAAGAAGTTGGGGTAAGAGGAGCCAAAGTTTTATCTAACTATGTAAAAGCAGATATTGCTTTAATAGTTGAAGGGGCTCCTGCTGATGATGTTCCTGGAGGACCAGAAAGACCTCAAACTTGTGTTGGTAAGGGAGCCCACGTTCGAATATTTGATCCAACCCATATAGGGAATCGAGAGCTTCTCTCTCTTGTTACTGATGTAGCGAGTAAGAATTCTATTACCATTCAAAAGACTGTTCGAAAAGGGGGAGGGACAGATGCTATGGAAATAGCACTCTCGTACAAAGGAGTAAAAACAATTGTTGTTGGTGTTCCGGTACGCT
This sequence comes from Spirochaetia bacterium, assembly GCA_009929055.1. GTDB lineage: Bacteria > Spirochaetota > Spirochaetia > Sphaerochaetales > Sphaerochaetaceae > SABI01. The sequence goes on from SABI01000010.1 coordinate 17,198, forward strand.
ACGCCCATAGTCACAATGGAATTTGTTCCTTAAAAGATTACCACGAACTTGTCTCTCTATTGTATGCAGTATGTGGAAATAGGGTGAAATAATTACTACAATAGGTGTGATATAGGTTTCGTTGCAAACCTATATATACACTACATATAGTGTTGCCAGAAAAAACTACCACTATCTATAGATATTTCCTATTGCCAGCCAGAAGTGAATGTGCTATGGTTAATTAGCCCGCTCATCTGCGGGTAATTCAATGTGGAGGGAACTGCTGTGGCACAAACACCTAATACACTCACGCCTCTTGGGCGTAAAATATTTTTAGATAGGTATGCACAAAAAGATGCAAAAAAAGATACTCTCAAAGTAGGCGATCTTGTTGTTATCGTAAGTAATCCTAAAACAGGACAAAGAGAAATTGGAAACGTTGTTTCAATTCATAATGATACACTCTCTGTAAAATTAGAAGATGGTACTACTCTTGAATCAACAAGAGAAAATGTTGATAAACCAATTGAAACATCTCCTGATGCTATGTTGGCTCGTGTTGCAAAAGGGATGAGCTTACAAGAGAAAAAAGAGACTCAAAAAACATGGGAAAAAGAGTTTAATTGGCTTCTTGAAGGGTGGAAGTTTGTCCCGGCAGGGAGAATCCTTACTGGGGCAGGAACCGACCAAAACTTAACATATTTTAATTGTTATGTAATTCCATCTCCTAAAGATAGTAGAGGAGGTATTATTACCTCTCTCGGACAGATGACTGAGATTATGAGTCGTGGTGGTGGCGTTGGAATAAACCTCTCATCACTAAGGCCTAAACACTCCTATGTTAAAGGGGTAAATGGAAGATCAAGTGGTTCTGTTTCTTGGGGAGCTCTTTTTTCTTTTGTTACTGGATTAATTGAACAAGGAGGCTCTCGAAGAGGGGCTCTTATGTTAATACTCAATATTTGGCATCCAGATATTCTCGATTTCATTAATAGTAAAAGAGAAATGGATAAAATTGTTAATGCGAACATTAGTGTCGGTATCACAGATGATTTTATGGATGCAGTAAGAGCCGATGGAGATTGGGTCACTTATTTCCCAGATACAACAGATCCTGAATATAATGAACTGTGGGATGGAGATTTAAATAAATGGGTTTCTCTTGGTAAAAAGATTATGCCTTACCAAACACACAAAGCTCGAACTATCTGGAATGCAATTATTGAAAGTGCATGGGCTTCTGCCGAACCTGGAGTATTCTTTGTAGACCGTTATAATAAAATGTCTAACTCATGGTATTACGGGAGCATTCAATGTACAAATCCTTGTGGAGAACAAGGGCTTCCTCCTTGGGGTGTGTGTAACTTAGGGTCAATTAACCTTTCTCGTTTTGTAAATAAGAAAAAAGTTCTTTGGGATGACTTGGGGAGAGCTGTGAGATCTTCAGTAAGATTTTTAGATAATGTTATTGACGATACTCCTTATTTCTATGAAGAAAATAGGGTTCAACAGCAAGGTGAACGAAGAGTGGGACTTGGAACTATGGGTCTTGCTGATATGCTCATTCGCCTTGAATTAGGTTATGGTAGTCCTGATTCTATTGAATTTATCGACAAGCTTTATAAATTTATTTGTGTTGAAGCATATACAGAAAGTGCTTATCTTGCTGAAGAAAAAGGTTCTTTCCCCCTCTTTGATGCAGAGAAATTCTTACAAAGTGGATTTATGAAAGAAATGCCAGAAGAGGTAAGGACCTTAATTCGTGAAAAGGGGATGAGAAACGTCACCCTCCTTACACAAGCACCAACTGGAACAACAGGAACAATGGTTGGGACAAGTACCGGAATTGAACCATATTACTTTTGGGAATGGGAGCGAGTAGGAAGGATGGGCTCTAACATTGAACGTGTTGCTGTCTATGATGAATGGGTAAAAGCACATCCTAATGAGAAGAAACCCGATTATTTTGTTTCAGCGATGGATCTTTCTCCTGAGGGGCATGTAAGAGTTCAAGCCGCTATTCAAAGATGGGTTGATTCAAGTATTTCAAAAACAGGGAACACTCCCAAAGATTATACCATTGAACAAACAGCAGCTCTTTATGAACTCCTTTATGACACCGGATGTAAGGGGGGGACGACTTATCGTGATGGATCGAGAGATTCTCAAGTTCTTATTGCAAAAAGTGATGAGAAGAAGAAAGATGATCCTCCTTTGTTTGTCAGTGAAGAGCCAAAATCACGAGTAAGGTCTACTGTGTTACATGGAACTACGTATCGTAAAGCAACTCCAATAGGAACAGCTTATATTACTGTAAACTCTGATGGAAAGAATTCTAATGAACCTTTTGAAGTCTTCATTAATGTAGCTAAGGTTGGTTCAGATGTTTCTGCTGATGCCGAAGGATTAGGTCGATTAGTAAGTCTTTTACTTAGAATACCTTCTCCCCTTACCCCCCTTCAAAGAGCTAAAGCTGTTATTGCACAACTAAGGGGAATTGGCTCTGGTCGTCCTATGGGATTTGGGAAAAATAGAGTTATGAGTTTACCTGATGCAGTAGCACAAGTGCTCGAAGAACATATTGGAGTCTCTCAAGGAGAAGACTCTTATCCAGAACTTCCAGATGAAGAAGATGCACACTTAACATCAAAACAGTTTGATCTTGGACTCGATGGAGATATTGCAAGAAGTGTTCTTCCAGATATCTGCCCTGTGTGTGGAAATGTTACATTTGTGAATATTGAGGGATGTAAAAAATGTTTCTCTTGTGGCCATAGCGAATGTTGATTCTTTCATATAACTAATTGTTAATTGGGGTGCTCAAGTAAATTGGGCACCTTCTTTTAGTTTTTTGACAGCATTACTCTTCATAATATCTAGACCCCCTTTAGTTCCTTTTCTCCATAGTTGTCTCTGTGGTTAAGGTTGCAAACTCACCCACAATATTGTATAGTGTTATAGTATCTGCCCTGTAGAAAATACAGGGTAATGTTATGTGTAAACTAGTTGTGGGCAATTGGTGTCTGCAGGTAAATAATAATTTCAATGGAGTGTCAATATGAGTAACAAAAAAATGGTTACTATAGATGGTAATACTGCGGCTGCGCACATTGCGTATGCGTTTAGTGACGTCGCTGCAATTTATCCCATCACGCCATCCTCACCTATGGGGGAGTATTCTGATTCTTGGGCAAGTACCGGGAGGAAAAACCTTTTTGGTGAAAAAGTAGATATCACCGAGATGCAATCAGAAGCAGGAGCTGCTGGCGCAGTTCATGGATCTCTTTCAGCGGGGGCGATGACTACTACTTTTACTGCGAGCCAAGGGTTATTGTTAATGATCCCTAACATGCATAAGATTGCAGGAGAAATGCTTCCAACAGTATTCCACGTATCAGCTCGTTCATTAGCAGCTCAATCTCTCTCTATTTTTGGAGATCATAGTGACGTTATGTCTTGTAGAAATACAGGGTTTGCTATGACCGCTGCAAATAGTATTCAAGAAACAATGGATCTTGCCCTTGTTGCTCACTTAGCAACGCTCAAATCACAAGTTCCTTTTGTAGCTTTTTTTGATGGATTTAGAACAAGCCACGAAGTTTCAAAAGTTGAAGAAATTTCTTATGAAGAGATGCTTCCTCTCGTAGAAACTAAATATATTGAACAATTCAGAGATAGGGCACAAAGACCAGATAAACCACGATTGAAAGTAGCAGCTCAAAATGAAGATGTATACTTCCAAGGTCGTGAAACTGTTAACAAGTACTATGATGCAGTTCCTGAAATTGTCCAAGAATATATGGACAAAGTTGCAAAATTAACTGGCCGACCTTATAAACTCTTTGATTATGTAGGTGCTCCTGATGCTGATAGAATTGTTATCGCTATGGGTAGTGCTGTTGATACATTCGAATGGGTTGCCGATTATTTGAACAAAAGTGGAGAAAAGGTGGGAGTATTGAAAGTACGTCTCTATCGTCCTTTCTCAGCAAAACATTTTGTTGCAGCTATTCCTCAATCTGTAAAGAAAATTGCAGTATTAGATAGAACAAAAGAACCAGGATCTATTGGTGAACCTCTCTATCTTGATGTTGTTACAGCTTTATCACAAATGGGAAGAAGCGACATATCTGTAATTGGTGGTCGTTATGGTCTCTCAAGTAAAGATTTTACCCCTACCCACGCAAAGAGTGTATATGACCATTTAAACAACGGTAACTTCCACAACTTTACTGTTGGTATTGTTGATGATGTGACTAATTTAAGTATTCCAACAGCTAAAAAGATTGACGTTACCCCTAAGGGTGTTGTCTCTTGCATGTTCTGGGGTCTTGGTTCTGATGGTACAGTTGGTGCAAATAAAGACTCTATTAAGATTATTGGTGGAAACACCGATATGAACGCACAAGCTTACTTCTCATACGACTCAAAGAAATCTGGTGGTATTACAATAAGCCACTTGAGATTTGGTAAAAGTAGTGTGAATATGCCATGGCTTATCGACAATGCAGACTTTGTGGCTTGTCACAATCCTGCTTATATCGGTCGTTATGATATGCTTGGACCACTAAAGGAAGGTGGAGTATTCTTAATGAACTCCCAAATTCCAACTGATGAAGTCTTTGCACATCTCACAAAAGATGAACAACAACAAATTATCGATAAGAAAATCAGATTCTATAATATTGATGCCCTTAAAATTGCAGAGAAAGTAGGACTTGGTACTCGTATTAACACCGTTATGCAAGCTGTATTCTTCAAGATATCAGGAATTTTCCCTGAAGACGAAGCAATTGCTTTAATTAAGAATGCCATTAAAAAGACATTTGGTAGAAAAGGTGAAGATATTGTTAAGATGAACTGGGATGCAGTAGATAGCGCTTCAGCAGCTCTTGAAGAAGTAAAAGTTCCTTCCTCTGTCACAGACGCATATGTTCCTAAAAAACTTATTGCTGATGACGCAGAAGCATTTGCTAAAGATATTATTGAACCTATCATGCACCTTAAAGGGAATGATATCCCTGTTTCAAAGATGAGCTTTGATGGAACACTTCCTACTAATACAGCTAGATTGGAAAAGAGAGGAGTTGCTCCTGCTATTCCACATTGGAATAGTGAAACATGTATACAATGTAACCAATGTGTACAGTCTTGTACTCAAGCTGCAATTAGAGCAAAACAAATC
>SABI01000207.1 GCA_009929055.1 Spirochaetia bacterium
CTCCTATGAAGTATATTATGCTAATTCTTTCTTAGAAGCAATTGAGAGAAAAACTATATGGCTTTTCTTTTTTACTTTTATTTCACCAGTTATATTGTAGTATAGTATGAATAGATTAAGTTAAAAAGGAATTACATATGAATTATATATGCCGAGTATGCAAGAAAACGTATCCTATTGATACAGACCAATACAAGTGTGAGTGTGGAGGTCTTTTCCATATTGAATATGAAAAAAGAATCATAGATTTTGAGGCATTACTTTTTTCGAAGGAGCATTCTGTCAGTCGTTATCAAGAGGTCCTCCCTTTCATCGATAAGGAAGTAACAATGAAAGAGGGGGGAACGCCCATTATTTCATTAACTCCTTACCTTATGGGTAAGGGAGATTACTTCATGCCTACACTAAGTTTCAAAGATAGAGGTGCTGTGGTTCTTGTTTCTATGATGAAAAAGTTAGGGATAAAGAAGTGTGCTATTGATAGTAGTGGCAATGCTGCTACTAGTGTAGCTGCATACTGCACAAGGGTAGGTATTGAGTGTGATGTCTTTGTCCCCTCTCACACAAGTGATAAAAAGATTACCCAAATAGAGGCTCATGGGGCCACTGTCCACCGCATAGAAGGTTCTAGAGAAGATACAGGAAAGGCAGTAAAAGATTTTATTGCTCTTAATAAAGTCTACTATGCTTCTCATATCTATAATCCGCTATTCTTTGAAGGGACAAAAACCTATGTCTATGAATTATTTGAACAATACAACTATAAACTTCCTGAAATTATTGTAGTCCCTGTAGGAAATGGAACACTTCTTATAGGAGTCTCTATTGCCCTTAAAGAATTAAAAGAGTGGGGCTATATTACCCACTACCCCCAAGTTGTTGCAGTTCAGTCGAGTAACTGTGCCCCTATTTATCATTCATGGAGAAAGAAATCTTCTCATCTTGAAATCATTAGCACTTCTAATACTGTAGCTGAAGGAATAGCGAGTGCTGAGCCACCTCGAGGAGATGAGCTATTAGAAGTTATCTACTCCCTTAATGCAACTGTGGTGAGTGTTAGTGAAGATGATATTATTGAAGGGCAGGATTTCTTAGCAAAAAGGGGCCTCTTTGTTGAACTCACTAGTAGTGCAAATTATGCTGGCTATAAGAAATTTATAGAAGAATATAAGGAATGGGAGAATAAGAGTGCTGTTATCCCTCTTTGTGGTGCTGGATTAAAGAGTGTTCATTGACTTTCTTGAAAAGAGAAACAAAAGAAGGGATAGGATACTCGTTATTCCTAATCCAATAAGACCCATACTTTTATAGCTAGAAGTGATGCTAAAGATTATGCTAAAGAGCCATGGCCCTATAGCACTTCCAGCTACGACGATACTCATTGCAAACCCACTTACTGCCCCTAAGTGTTTTTTTCCATATAATTTTGGCCAAGTAATAATATTAAGCATCCCAAAAAGGCCTCCACCAACTCCAAGAGAGATGATAAGAAGGATATAACCAAAACTAGAAGAGAGGAGAAAGAGGGCAATAGAAGCCCCTATAAGAGTAAGAGAAAACACTCCGTAGATATAGGTAATATGAATTCTGTCTGAAAGGTAGCTCGCTATGAAACGAGAAATAACTGAAAGGATAGAGATAGGGAGGAATATGAGGACAGCTTGCTGTGCCTCAACACCTATTTCATTAAATATGGAGATAATATGGAAGGTAATCGCTGTATTATACATCCCCCAATACCCCATGTAAGCGAGAATTACCCAAAATAATCCCTCTTTTTTAGCCTCTCTTACACTCTTTTCAATAATTGCATCTAATGATGAATACTTTTTTGAAGAGATGCTCATTTTTAATCCCCTCTCCATTTCAATATGGCAAGAAGCAGGATCATCTCTAAAGAAAATAAGGACAATTGGCAAAAAGATACATACTAAGACAAAAGCTATTACTAATAGAGCACCATCATATTCAAACCTGTTGATGAGGGACTGAAGAGGTTGAGGAGCATAGGAGAAGCCAAAAGAGGTCACTAGTCCCATCAACCCCACTGCTAATCCCCTTTTTGTACTAAACCATCTTGCTACCATTCCCCTTGATACAATAGTAAGTACCCCTTGCCCAAAAAATCTAATTCCAAAGAACCCTATAATCATCAATGAAATAGACACTATCGAAGGGGGGAGGTGGAAGAAAGAAGAAAGAGTGTGAGAAATAGGGGCGCTTAAGCCAAGAAGAGTAAGAAATAGAGCTAAGAAGATAGAAGCAATAGCTGAAGTTACTTTAGCCCCTTTTTTGTCATAGAATCTTCCAGCAAATGGGATAATAAGAGAACTCATTAGTGTGCCAGCCATGTATGCACTCGATAAACCAACTCTTGAAAGAGAGAGATGGGTAATGTAATGGTCGGTAAAGACAGAAACCCCCATTGTTTGTCCTGGAATAGAGGCAAGAACTCCTAACGAACCCACTATAAGAATTACCCACCCATAGTAGAATGGAAGACGACTAATAATTGATGATTTGCCAAAACTCTTTTGGCGTAAAGTAGACATGAAATACTCCTGAAACAGTAAAAAGGCATTGTGGCATCTTTACTCTATATCTGCAAGTAAGGGTAGTCCTTATTTTGAGAAACTAAAGATAGTATACCCATAAAAAAGGCACCTACCTACCATGTTAAAGATATTGACTTCTCATATATAAGTTTTATACTAATGTTAGATATAGTCTTCTCTGACATGTGTCACATCATATAGACACGCCTTATACCCCACATTTGTACATGCTTTTTGATAATTCGATTTTATCGATGATAATAAAAAGGAGTTATGTATGAAACAAAAACAAAAAATTTGTTGGGTTATAATTCTTACATTAGTATCTCTACTAATGTACATCAGCTGTGAAGTAGATAATGAAGGCAATCAGTCAAACAAGATTACCATTCAACCCTATGATAGGGTAGTACTCTCAGATTTTACCTCTTTTGTAGTAGATGAAGGGGTAAGAGATGAGATGACATTATTTCTAGGAGTGGCTGATGAAGAAGACAAGGCTGAATTGGTAGGTTCTATTTTTCAATCTTTTGCGTATGCTTTTGATGGGATGGACCTAGAAGGAGCAGAGCCTTATGAGAACAGATCTCTTGATGCTCTTCTTCATCTCCAGTTCCAAGATGAAGGCCTTAGATATGTTGTTGATGATACTGACTCTGAGGATGAAGAGGATGAAGTAGTTATCAGTGACATCTATGTAGATAACCTAGAAGTACTTTTGGAAGGAGGGCTTAGCTCACTGACTAAATTACTCTATTCACTTCAATCTATTGGTGAAGGAATATTCCCATATGAGTTAGGAGCAAATGCCCATTTTGGTATTTCTGCTAGAATGGAGACAAAAGCTGATGCGTGGATGTTAGAATTATTAGCTGATGATGAACTTGATATTGATGATGATGCAACTGCTTCAGAAGATCAAGGATTAGAAGGTTTCCTCTCTCTCTTTGGAGAATTTACTATAGAAGTCGAAGCAGAAGAGAGTGATGTTCCTAAGTTCTTATCTCCTAGAGATGAGGTAGCGCCTGATTTTACTGCTACAATAAGTGGAAAAGGGAATCTTTCATTAGGCCTTAACTACATGATCCAATATTATGATGATGAATTCCATTTTCATAGAATCCCTGGCATAGTCGAAGTGATTATCCCTGAATTTAAAGACGTTGATGTAAATGACTTCCAAGAAGCTCTTGAAGCATACTGGGATGCAGTAGGAGAAGATGATATTGATGGTGCTTATGTAGCATTGAAAGCTCTTCTTTGGGGAGCCTCTTCTTCTAAGGAAATTTCTCTTAAGATGTATTTAGGAGATGCAACCCCAACGGTGCCAATATCAGTATTTAGTGGTAAAGCTGCAATGGATTTTTTTATTGATGTAATAGGTATGGCCCTTGGGATGCTTGGTGCTTAATCTTCTTGTGATAGATTAAAATAAGAATATTGGCTCCCCTGTCTAGGAGAGCCAATTGAATGGGTTCTAATTAAGAACTAATCCTATCGAGGTGTATCGTTCTCTGTGTCCATAATATTCTTCCATGACGGCTCTTCCATCATAGAAAGAGAAGTCTACTCTGAATGTTTTCCCACTTACACTAAATGGGAGGATATAGCCAAAAGAGTAACCTGTGTTCATTGTGTAGCCACTATTTTCATAAAAAGATAAGTGAACTCCAGCGTAGATGCCCCCTAGGTCTACTTTGCCAAACTTAAAGTAGTGAGTAGCTTGAGCCCCTAGGTCAAAGTAGCGACTAGTCATGAAACTAGGACGGGTATAGCGAGCATCATTGAGGGGATCTTTACCAGGGAAAGAATAGCCGTAATCAACATAGAATGAAGTTTCTAGATTCTTGTATGATACATTAAACACTTTTTCTGGGGCGATGTGGAATGAAAATACAATAGAGTCTCTTATAGCCATTGGTCCATGTTGTGGATCGGTGTCTGAAGGGCTAATACCTAGAAATCCATCACCACTAGTAAAGAGGGCACGGTCTAACAGGTGAGAGC